>JBBRNU010000679.1:0-2707 GCA_038230115.1 Chthonomonadales bacterium
CCATCGCTTCTTCTGTAAACCCACAAAAGGAAACGTAACCGTGAGCCAGTTGACGCAATCCCCGGCCTGGAAGGCCATCGATGCCCATTACGAGCAGGTTCGCGACGTAGAAATGCGCGATCTGTTCGCCCAAGACCCGCAGCGCTTCGACAAATTCTCCTTGCGCTTCGAGGATTTTCTGCTGGATTATTCCAAGAACCGACTTACCGACACGACACGCGCCCTCCTTCTCGACCTCGCGCGGCAGGCCGACGTGCCGGGCATGGCCGAAAAGATGTTCACCGGCCAGAAAATCAACATCACGGAAGACCGCGCCGTCCTCCACGTCGCCCTGCGGAACCGCGCCAACCGGCCTATTCTCGTGGACGGGCCGGACGTGATGCCCGAAGTCAACGCGGGTTTGGCGCACATGCGCGCCTTCAGCGAGGCGGTGCGGAACGGCGACTGGCTCGGCTACTCCGGCAAGCCGATTACCGACATCGTCAACATCGGCATTGGCGGTTCCGATTTAGGCCCGGTTATGGTGACGGAAGCCCTCAAGCCCTACGGCAAGCCCGGCCTGAACGTGCATTTCGTCTCGAACGTGGACGGCACGCACATTGCCGAAGCGCTGAAACTCTGCCAGCCCGAAACGACCCTGTTCCTGGTCGCCTCGAAAACATTCACGACGCAGGAAACCCTGACCAACGCGCATACGGCCAAAGACTGGCTGCTACGCAGCGCGCCCGACGCCAGCGCGGTCGCCAAACACTTCGCCGCGCTTTCCACGAACGCCGGGGAGGTCGAGAAATTCGGCATTGACCCGGCCAACATGTTCCCGTTCAAGGACTGGGTGGGCGGGCGCTACTCGCTCTGGTCGGCGATTGGGCTTTCCATTGCGCTGTTTGTCGGCATGGACAACTTCGAGGCGATGCTGGATGGAGCCTTCGCAATGGACGAGCATTTCCGCACCGCGCCCCTGGAACAGAACCTGCCCGTTCTGCTGGGGCTGATCGGCGTCTGGTACAACAATTGGTTCGACGCCCAGACCCTCGCCATTCTGCCCTACGACCAGTATTTGCACCGCTTCCCGGCCTATTTCCAGCAGGGCGACATGGAAAGCAACGGCAAAAGCGTGGATCGCGCCAGCCAGTTCGTGGACTATTCGACCGGGCCGATTATATGGGGCGAGCCGGGAACCAACGGGCAGCACGCTTTTTACCAGTTGATTCATCAGGGAACGAAACTGATTCCCGCCGATTTCCTCGCCCCGATTGAAACGCACAACCCGATTGGCGAGCATCACGCGATTCTGCTGTCGAACTTCTTCGCCCAGCCCGAAGCCCTGATGCGCGGCAAGACCGAGGCCGAAGTGCGCCGGGAACTGGAAGCGCAGGGTATGAGCGGCGAGAGGCTGGAGAAACTGGTTCCGCACAAAGTTTTCACCGGCAACCGGCCCACCAACTCGCTTTTGTTCCAGAAACTGACGCCGCGCGCGTTGGGAACGCTGATCGCCCTGTACGAGCATAAGATTTTCACGCAGGGCGTGATCTGGAATATCAACTCGTTCGACCAATGGGGCGTGGAATTGGGCAAGCAGCTCGCCAAAGCCATTCTGCCCGAACTAGAAACGCCTGGCGTAGTCACGACGCACGACACGTCTACCAACGGCCTGATCAACGACTACAAGGCGCGTCGCCCCGCGTCCTGACAACTCTCGGTTCGCCCGCCGCGACGTTTTGGAACGCCTGCATGGGCATCGCAAAAAAGCCTGTCCGGTCGAAGTTCGCGCTTCACCGGGCAGGCTTTTTAGAAATCATCAAAACGGAACCGGCGGAACGGGAACCGGCCCTCGTTTTCCTGGATGAAAAAGGGGCAAAGCGCCATGCGGTCGAACTATTTCTTTGCAGGCGCGACAACGAAGTCCGTGATAAGTTCGACGCCATCGCCGAGATCATCCACCTGTTTCGCGTTTGTCGTGATTACGAGAACGAAAAGGTTGTCGGGGATCGCCTCATCCAACTTGATGTTGGAATGAATCTCACGGACGCTGTAGGGATAAGCCTTATAGCGAAAGGACATTTCGGAGCGCGTGAAAACCTGCTGGGCCAGCGAGGTAGACAGAACGATCTCGCCGTCAATGGCGTCGCCCCCCTGCATTTTGATGACTATCGGGGAGCGCAGCGTCTGCGCGGGGTCATCGCCGGGTATGTAGGCTCCGACCATTCCTCTGGTCGCGAATACGCTGGTTGGCTGCGCCCCTGTTAGCAGGCTGGTAATCAGGGGCGGTTTCGGCATCGAAGACAGCAGGCTGAAAGCCTGTTTCAGCGCTTCCGGCAGGGCGGGCGTCGGCTTGACCTCGAACTTCATGCGATCCCCGACCTCGGTGGAAGAGAGCATCAGACGCTTGCCATCCGAAATCGCCAGAACTTTGCCGTTCTCGCCGCGCCCTTCCAGCCGGAACCGCCCGTCGCTCATGATTTTAAGATCAGCGCGGGCGGATTGCACGGTATCCCTGAAGGCTTTGAAATTCAACTCCACCGTCGCCGAATAGGTGTGCATTTTGCGGTATCCGGCGATGGCGTTCGTTAAAAACGTTTCGATGGTTTTTTCCGTCGCGGGCGGACTGACTTCTTTCGGCGGGGCGGGAGTGTCATATTCCACGACATACCCGGAGGCTTTGTCGTTCTCTTTATGCGCTCCCCATTTCATGGAGCCGGTCCAGAAA
>JBBRNU010000680.1:0-2704 GCA_038230115.1 Chthonomonadales bacterium
CGCCGACCGGCCCGACCAGCATCAAAATACGCTTGCGGATGTCCAGGCGGCGCGAAGCCGGATTCAGGTATTCCTCAACCAGTTGCTGCAGAGTGCGCTCGACACCGTACAAGTCTTCCAGGAAAAAGTTGTACTTGCGCGGCTGTCCGTCCGCACTGTCTTCCATGCCGGACGACATGATCATGTTGAACAGACGCGCGTGCGCGAGGTCGGCGATCTGCGGACGCGCCGCGACAAGTTCAAGATAATCGGCAAAACTTCCCTCCCAGGTCAGCGCGCGTTCCTGACTGCGCTGCTCTTCCACCTGCTTGAGAAAATCCAGAGTATTGATGGCCCCCATGAATCAGACCTCCTGCGCGCGGCTTTTCCCGGCCCGCGCTGCCGCCCGGTTTGGCGGCGCGTACTGCATTTAGCGGCGCGCTTTGGCCGCATTTGGCGGCGCGCAAATTGTGGCGCGCTCGCAGCGAAAGGGTATGCTTGATACCCAAGCGCGCTTGAGTCTCGCAGAAACAAAAATAGCCCCGGCGGAGGTAAACACCCATCCCACCGAGGCGGCGACGTCATCGTCGAGCCGCGCGCTGACAAAGGCCGAACGTTCACGCGCCCGCGTTGGAGCGCGTAAAACGCAGCGAACCGGCGACGCTGCCGAAAACCGAACCAGTCTCGTTGGTAAAGACTGTGTTACCTGGCATTATATCACAAACCCCAAAATCCTGCCAGTAGACAACGCGATTGCCGGGCGCGCGTGACATTCCTTTCACCCGCCGCGCGCGATCCTGCCGATAGTATCGGTTTATTCGCGCCGCAGAATTACCTGCCCGCCCGAAGCGCTTCTTCATGATAATGACGCGGCGTCACAGTTATAAGTGTCGTGGATTCAATGGAAGCGGATGCCGGTTAGGAAAACCGCGTCGGGGCTTTTATAGTCCCGGTAGGGAGGTTGCGCCAACCGTCCTTACGGACGGCAAGCGCGCATAAGTCACGGTTATAAAAACCGTGCCTGAGGAGGCTGCGGCTAAGCGTCCTCGCGGACGCGACACGCAGCAACAAAGAAATTTTGTAGCAGAATGGCCTTTCCGTCCCAAAGGACGACTGGCGGAACGCCCCTTCAGGCGCGGTGTTTATAACCGTGACTTATGCATGACCTCGCCCGACCGTGATTTGCCGGATGCTTCCGGCCCGGTCATTACCTTTTGGTCTGCTACTGCCAGGAGACGCGCACAATTACGCCGTCGGGATGGTTGGGGTAGCGGAGCAGGAGCGTATCGCCTTCGCGCAGGGTTTGCAGGGCGACCGGGCGGCCCAGACGGTCGGCGGCGCGGGCGGCGAGCAGTTTTTTGCCCCCTGCGTGCAGGCGGGCCGCGCCATTGGTGCCAAGCGGGGCGCGCGTGAAGAAGCTGGTCAGAACATCGGTTTCCACTTTGGCCTGCACACGCCCGGACACGAAGCCCAGATGCGGGGGCGCGTCGGTCGGGCCAAGATCGTACAGCAGGGCGAACGACCGCGCGGGAATCACGCGGTCGTTGGCGACGGCGAGCGTGGGCGACAGCAGGTCTACCGTGCGTCCTTCCACGACTTCCGAAGCGCCCATCGTTCGCACAATCGTATAGCGGCCCCGCTGGACGCGCATCACGCCGGGTTCGCGATACACGCCGCCCGCGCGCTGATGCCCGTACTGCACGAGGGCGCGCAACAATCCGGCGCTGCGCTCGCTGGCCGAAAAGAAACCGGGCGCGACGCCGACCTGCAGGACCAGCCCGCGCCCCGCGTTCTGCGTCCAGATGGTGGCCCCCCCGGAGCGCAGGGTATAGAGAACGGACGGCGTTTCGGCGCTTCTCGCGCCGACGGCGTTTGCGGCGGCGACTCCGATAGCTCCGTTCGCGATGCCAGTTGTCCCGCTGCGGTTCGGCGCGCTGATATTTGCGCCGTTCGTCAGCGCGCCTGGCTTCGCGCCATTCGTCAACCCGGCGGCGTTCACGCCGACCCCTTTGATTCCAGCCGGGTTTGCGCCGCCCGTCGCGGGGGATGCGGCTGCGCCGGTTCCGGTTGGCGCAGGGCCGAGCGGATACTGCGTGATCGGGTAGGCGGCGTTGACCCGCAGGCGCGGGAAGGTTTTCGACAGCGCGCCGCTGTCGCTGGCGGCAAGCAGGGCGCTGCCAAAATCCGGCGCGGCGGGCGCGGCGCTGATTTCCAGACCCATACTCACATCCGCCGAAAACGAAATGGGCGTGTTGCGGGGCAGGTTGTCGAACTGATACGCCCACGACGCCCCGCCCGGAGCCGACCGCACGCCGCCGCCAGCGCGAAACTGGCTGCCCTGATCCTCCACCAGAAAACGGTTTTCCACCTCGGTTCCGGCTTGGAATGACGCGGCCAGCCGCCCGCCGATCCGCAGTTCGCACGACGCGAGCGCGGCCTGCGCGTCGTCGCCCGCGCGGAGATTGACGAACCGCACGGTCAGGCTGCCGGTCGGCTGCGCGAAGCGGGTCAGGTCGAAGGTCGCCGCGCGCCGCCCGCCGTTCAAATCCGGGCTATCCAGATTCACGGGGCGGTACAGGATTTCGTTCGCCCGGTAATCGCGGGGCGGGGCGGTTTTGGCGAGGGCAGGCCCGCCCGTCGCCACGCCCAACTGCGCCCATAAATCCGTTTGGGGCGCGTCGAACCGGGCCGTCTGCCACCACGAATCCGCCGCGCCGTTGTAAGC
>JBBRNU010000681.1:0-2700 GCA_038230115.1 Chthonomonadales bacterium
ACAACCTAAGCGGCGAAGGCCGGGGCTTGCTGCCGGGCGGAAGGTTCACTCCCGTTCCAAAAGGCGTTCCGTTCCGGCCTCGAAATTGCAATAGCAGTCGGCGGCCCGCGCGAGCAGCGAACGCCACCCGATGCACG
Organism: Chthonomonadales bacterium; assembly: GCA_038230115.1. Taxonomy (GTDB): domain Bacteria; phylum Armatimonadota; class Chthonomonadetes; order Chthonomonadales; family Chthonomonadaceae; genus JBBRNU01. The sequence continues at coordinate 138 of JBBRNU010000681.1, forward strand.
CGCTTGATTTTTCGCGCGGCAAGACTCACAGACTCGCGTGGAGTCTGTATTATCACACTATTCTAAAAGATTGTCAACGATTCCTGCCGGGGCCGCCTCCTCATTTTCGCGCGGGTTTTCGTTCGCGCCGCTGCGCTTTCCGGGAACGCGCGGTTCGCGCCTGTCCTGCGGGATTACGTTGACCCGGCGCTCGCGGTTTCGACGGGTCGCAAAACGGCTTTCCTTTGCCCCCCGCGACACAAGAACAACGTTTCCGGTTTGACCACAGAGGCACAGAGGCACAGAGAAAAGAGGGTGTCTGGACGGGGCATGAAATGAATATGGCTCTGACCGGCCTTCGTCCCAATCTTCAAAGCAATCGGCGAACATGAGCCACGCGGGAGACGTAAGTAAATCAACGTCCATGCAAACTTTCACGCAAAAATATACGCGTTCGCGCCGCGCGCTGCGCCCGGCTATCGCGCTTGTCGTCCTTGTCGGCGCGGCGTTTGGCGCGTGGCGCCTGCATGGGAACCCGTCCGCCGCGCCGCCGACCGAACCGGAGATCGCCGCCCTGCGGGGCCGAACGCCGCCCGGCATGACGCTGATTCCCGGTGGCGACTGCTGGATCGGGACCGACGACGCCGACGCCGAGGACGATGTCAAGCCGCGCCGCCGCGTCGCGGTCGCCTCCTTTTATATGGATACCCACGAGGTCACGAACGGCGAATACCGACGCTTCGACCCCAAGCGTGCGTTCAAGGCCGGGCAGGAGAGCCTGCCCGCCACCAACATTTTGTACGCGCAGGCCGAGGCTTACGCGAAGTGGGCCGGAAAGCGCCTGCCGACCGAAACCGAATGGGAAAAAGCCGCGCGCGGAACCGATGGCCGCCGCTATCCCTGGGGCGATACGTGGGACGCGCGCCGGGTCGCGACGCGGGCGCGCTCGCCCCATGCCGCCGCGAAAGCGCCGAACCCGCTGGAAGAGACGACGGGGCGCGTCTGCTACATCGGGCCGCAGCGGGTGCGTCCGGTCGGGTCGGTTCCCGACGGGCGTAGTCCCTACGGCTGCGAGGACATGGCGGGCAACGCCTGGGAGTGGGTGCAGGGCTTTTACGGCGGCGACCCCGACAAGCGCATTCTGCGCGGCGGGGCGGTCGGTTACGGCGAGCGGGCCTGCCGGGTCTACGCGCGGGCCATCGAGGGATCGGGCGTCACTTGAAATGACACCGGTTTTCGCTGCGCGAAGACGCCCTAAAATTTCAAATCGCCGCGTGCACGGGACGGAATGGGAATGAATGCCCGTTCTGATATGCAAAGCCCGCCTGCGCGGGCTAAATCCGCAATGCCGACACGCCGAGGCAAGGTTCTTTCCCTTCTCGCAGCGGTAAAGGGAGACGCCTTCGCTCCCCTCTCCTTGCATAAGAGTCTATCCCATTAGGCGCTACTCCGCGATAGGGAAATGTCCCTATTAGGATAGGCTCTAAGGAGAGGAGCCGCCAGCGAAGCGCGTGAGGTGAATTCGCTCCCTTGCCTGACGAAAGGGGTTAAGGCGGGATGTTTCTGCGGTGTTCCCTACCCTTTGCGCTGACGATACATTTTGTACAGGCGGGTGTGGCGGGTTTCCAGCGAGACGGGCTTGCCCGCGATGAATAGGTAGCGCAGGTGCGTCGTCGTTTCCAGCGGGTCACCGTCCGTCACCAGCACGTTGGCCTGCTTGCCCGTGTCGAGACTGCCTATCTGGTCGGCGACGCCCAGAATTTGCGCCGCCTGCAAGGTCAGCGCCTTCAGCGCGTTGTCGTGCGACAGGCCATAGGCGCAGGCGATGCCGGACTGCGCGGGCAGGTTTTTCGCCATCGTTGCGCTGCCGGACTGGAAGCACATTTTGACCCCGGCGCGCTGCAGGAGGGCGGGCGCGGCCCAGGTCGCGTCATACGGATCGTACTCGCTGCGCGGAGCCGTGCTTTCCGTGCTGTTGGCGATCGGGATCGAGTAGATGACCGCAATTTGCTTTTTCGCCAGCAGCGGGGCCACCTTCCACGCCTCTTCCGCGCCCGCGAGAACCGTCTTCAGCTTGAATTCCTCGGCGAACGCCACCGCATTGCGAATCGCTTTCGCCGACGACACCTCGAAAATCACCGGACGCTGACCGCTGAGATAAGGCCGCATCGCTTCCAGACGCGGGTCGTAAGCCATCATGCCAGGGCTTTTCGCTTGGGCGTCCGCGTAGCGTTTGGCCCGGTCGAAGAACTCGTGCAAGGTGCGAATGCGCGTCTTTTCCGCGTCCTGCCGCTTTTGCAAGTCTTCCGGAGCCAGAAATTCCTTCAGGAATTCCAACTGTTCGCCGCTGAGAGGTTCCGGGTAGTTGACGTGCAGGCCCGCCGCGTTCGCCACCTTCATCTGCTCGGACGTCCATCCTGCCAGGTTCATCACCGCCGCCTGCCCGGAAATCACGCCGCCGGAAGGCCGCGCCAGCACGGTCGTAATGCCCTCGGCGCGGGCAATCGCGATATTTTCGCTGGACGGGTTGACTGCGGTCAGCGCCTTCAAATCGGGCTGAAAGTCGCCGCCTTCCGCCGTATCA
>JBBRNU010000682.1:0-2692 GCA_038230115.1 Chthonomonadales bacterium
CAGGGCGTCGAAATCGGGCGGCGTTTTCGCGCCGTTTCCGTTCCCATTGCCATCGGCGGCAAGTTCCTCTCGCGTCGCCGCCAGAACCGTGCGCGCCGCTTGCGTCAGCAGCGCGGCGGGCAGGCGCTCGGCCAGCGCGGCCAGCGCGGGCGCGGCCAGCAGCCGCGACACGGAGGGCAGACCCCGCAGGGCGTTGGAAGCGTTCGGCATAGCGGCAGCGTTCGGCGTCGTCACGTCTTTAGTATAGCGCCATTCGGGTCGGGGGCGCGGGCCGGGAGTTGAAAACTCCCGGCAACAAAGTGCAAGCGTCTTTCAGACGCCAACCTCAGCGGTTCCTTTCGCGAGGGAGGGCTGCCTAACCCCCGTGCGATACCGACCGCAGCAGGAGACCGGGGGGGCGGCGCAGAATGGTTAGGCGCACCGACCGGAAACTCGAAAAAGGATGCGCCCGTGAACGCTGCAAGCGAAATCATGACCGAACTCATCGCCCTGTCCCGCTGGCTCGGCGAACCGGCCCGCGACCTTGCCATTCTGGGCGAGGGCAACACCTCGGCGCGGCTGGACGACGACACGTTTCTCGTCAAGGCCAGCGGCCACAACTTGGAGACGATTGGCGAGGACGGCTTCTGCGCGGCGCGGTTCAGCCGCCTGCTGCCCGCCTTCGACGGCCCGGAACTGACCGACGCGGAGGTGCGCCAGACTCTGCGCGAGTGCAAGGCGGGCGGCGATCCCGACGTCATGCCGTCGGTCGAGACCTTTTTGCACGCTTACCTGCTGACCCTGCCGAACGTCAATTATGTCGGACATTGCCACCCAACCGCCGTGAACGCGATTTTGTGCGCCCGAAACGTCGAGGCGGCGATTGCGGGACGGCTGTACCCGGACGAGATCGTCTGCTGCGGCATCGCGCCCTGCTACGTGGAATACACCGACCCCGGAATGCCGCTCGCGAAGCATTTGCGAACCCGCGTGGAAGCGTTTCACGCGCAGTACGGCGAGTGGCCGAAAACGATTTTGATGCAGAATCATGGCCTGATCGCCGTTGGCCGCACGCCCAAAGACGTACGCGCCACGACCGCCATGTACGTGAAAGCGGCGCGCGTTCTGCTCGGAACGTATGCGCTGGGCGGGCCGGATTTCCTGACCGATGCGAACGTCAGCCGCATTCACACGCGCCCGGACGAGCATTACCGCCAGCAGCAAATCGCCCGAAAGTAGAAAAAGGGAAGCGGCTGAAACGCCCGATGGGTCGCCCAAGTCATCCCAGGGTTAAAACTTCGGTCTGTCTGGCCTACGGCCCAGCGTCCGTTCGGACGCCAATACGTTCGTTATTAAAATTTTGCGAGCAGCACACCGTATTGCGTCCGAAGGACGCGCGGCGGAACGCCACACAGACCGGGTTTTAACCCTGGGATGACTTGGGATGACCGAACCGGATGAATATCGGGGCGATTAACCGGGCTTCAACCTCCGGGATTACCGAAACTACGATGCAGCGAAAGGACAGCGCCAGCAATGACCCTGGAAACCTATAAGAAGGGCGAGACCCCGGTTCCCGACACGATACTGCGCTGGCATCTGTACGGCGCGGGGCTGGAAAATTTCGGACAGAACGGCGCGCCGGAAACCACGCCCACGCCCGCGTTCGGGCCGGACGAACTGCTCGCGCGGCAGGACGCCTGCGGGCTGTGCTTTTCCGATACCAAAGTCATCGCCCTGGGCGCGAACCACCCGCGCATGACCGGACGCGACCTGGCGAGCGACCCGGTAACGCTGGGGCATGAGGTCGCAGTCACGGTCGTTGGCGTGGGCGCGAATCTGGGCGCGCGGTTCGCGGTCGGGCAGCGCTTCGTTGTGCAGGCCGACGTTTTTTATCAGGGCAAGAGCATGGCGTATGGATATGCGATTCGGGGCGGGCTGGCCGAATACAGCGTGATCCCGAAAGCCGTGATTGACGGCGACGAGGGCTGCTACTTGCTGCCGGTCGCGCCCGAAACCGGCTATGTCGAGTCCGCGCTCACGGAACCCTGGGCCTGCGTGGTGTCGGCCTACGCGCAATCGCACCGGGATGGCATCAAGCCCGGCGGGTATGTCCTGACGATCGGCGGGGCGTCTGCAGGCGAAAACGAGGCCGCGCTTTCGTCCCAGGCGGACGCAATGATTACCCGTTCCCAACCGGCGCAATGGGTCACGGTCTCCTACAGGCCCGACGATCCAACTGACATGACGGGCGACAATCGCGTGGCGGTTCGCAGCGCGCAAACCGAACCGGACTGGGCCGAACTGAAACGGCGCTATACGCAGGGGCAGGGCTTCGACGACATTCTTATCCTGGGCGACGTCGCGCCGGAAGCGATCGAGGGCGCGGCGACCGCGCTGGCCGATTACGGCATCCTCAACCTGGTCCGCGAGACGCCGGTTCCCCGCAAACTCAGCCTCGACATCGGGCGCATCCACTACAACTGGCATCACTATCTTGGAACCGCGTCGCGCGACCCCGGCCAGGCGTATCGCGAAACCCGCACGGCGGATTTGCTGCCGGACGGTCTATGCTGGATCATCGGGGCGGGCGGGCCGATGGGACAAATGCACGTTCAGCGGGCCGTGCAACACAAGTCCCCGCCGCGCCGAATCGTCTGTACCGACGTGGATGCCGCGCGCCTGCAAAGCGTGGCCGACCGCTACGGCAGCC
>JBBRNU010000683.1:0-2690 GCA_038230115.1 Chthonomonadales bacterium
CGCGGCCTGCATATCCGCGCGGAAGCCGGCGTAGCTTCGCTTGAAATACGCCTGCGATGAAGAGGAGTAGGAAATAAAAATTTGCGAGGGAGCGGCGGCGTCCAATTATTGAGCGGCGGGCGCGCGCGCGGGGCGAGCGGCGGGCTGCGAAGCGGCTTGCGTTTTGGCGATCAGAGCGAGGTAAGGCGGCGTGAAAGGCAGGCGGATCGCCTTCGCCATCTGCTCGTCGGCCTGCGCCGGGTCGTCGGCGACGATTACCTGACCAAGCCGACGCGTAAAGCGAACCGGGAAATGTTCATCCTGCCGCGCCAGAAGACGACCATCCAGTATCGTGAGCGTGTTCTGTCCCGTCGTGGCATACAGGTCGGCCACCATCGCATCCACGCCCCTTTGGTGCATTTCACTCCGCATGTCGCGCTTGCTGGCCGCTAATTTATAATGCGCTCGCGGCAGCAGTCCGATGAGATTGCGTGTGCCGCCGCTGTACCAGCGCTGAAAGTGATGTGTACGGAGTTTGCACGTCGTCAGCAAAACGCGCAGGTCGGCCTCGACCCAGCAGGCGGGCAGGCGAAACCCTTCCATGCGGTAAGGTTCAGGGTTTGGATTGGGCGCGTACACGTCAGGCGACGCTTCCGCATTGACAAAGCGCGCGTGGGGCAGGTCGTCCAGACCGTGCCGCATCGCCATCGCCTCGACCGAGACGCCGCCCACGCCGCCCTCCGTCAAAAGTATTTGCAGGTTTGGGTTCGCTTGATGCATTTCCGCCACCGTTCGCGCGACAAATCCCGCCGACACCGCGAAGGGATAGGGCAGGTCGTAGGCGCACGAAACCTTGATGCACACCGTCGCCCCATCTGGCAAATCGCGGAACCTTACGGCGCGCTCGCCAAGAATTACGGCAGGCAAAGCCGGTTCCGGCGGGATAAACAGATGGCGCAGGCGTTCTTTCCACGTTTTCTTCATAGTCGTCTCATTGCCGCCGCTATCGCTCGCCGCGAGGAATCGTCGCTTTCACCGGTTTTCTTTTCCACTTTGCGTAACGCTGCCGCGCCGCCTTCTCGACGCCCGCGTCCGCCCGTCCGTCACCGCGTATTTCAGCCCGGCCAGCAGACCGACCCCCAGGACAGCCAGCACGCTCAGGAAGCCCAGGGACAAAGCCCCGAACGCGCTTTGCGCGGGCGGCGCGTTCGCTGCCGGGGCGAGAGCGAAGAAAGCGAAACTCCCCTGTTGCGTCGCCTGCCAGCAGATCAGCAGACCCGCCCCGGCCACGAACAGGGCGCTCAGAGCGGGCAAGGCGCGCATCAGGGAGGAACGCGCCAGGTTGGGCCGCAGGCGCATCATCAGTTTGCCCGCCTGGAGAAACGCCAGACCGATGCCCGTGAGCGCGCCTGCCAGTCCCAGGCTGAAGGCGACAACCAGCGCCAGACCATACGCGATGCGGTGCAGCGCCACCGCGGAAAGCAGGACGACGAGCGCGGACGGACACGGCAGCAGCCCGCCCGATACCCCCAGCGTGAGCAGACTGCGCCCGGTAATCGGCTCGCCCCCGGTTTCGGGCGGCGCGGACGCCGGAATATACGCGCGACTCGGCGCGTGAGCATATGCGCCGCCCGGCGCGTAAACGTACCCAGCCTCCGAACCAGCCGAATGCGGGGCCGTTCCTTCGCCCCATAATTCGTCGTCCTCGCCTGCCGCATCCCGCGCGGCGAAACCCAGTATCGCCCCTGCGCGCCGAACAAACAGGTTCGCGCCCAGGGCCAGCACAATACCGCCGGACAGGAAACTGAGAACGGGAAACAACCGCTCCGGCACGATATATCGGGAGGCGAACAGTGTCGCCAGCCCCAGCGCGAACACGCCCAGAGTATGCGTTATCGTCACCGTCGCGCCCAAATAAAAAGCGTGCCGCGCGCTGCCGCGCGAACCAACCAGGTACGCGCCCACAATCGTTTTGCCATGACCGGGCGTGAAAGCGTGTCCGGCCCCCCATAGAAAAGCAAGCAGCAATCCCAGCAGCGCGACGGCGGGCGTCACGTTTTGCACGGCGATCAGCGCGGCGAAGCGGTCAGGCGCGGGCGTGGCGACGGCCCGGCCATCGCGGGCGCGCAGCGCCTGACCACCCGGCGGGACGCCGCCCTTGCGCCAGGACAAAACTGCCGCGCGCTCATCGAGCGGCGCGGCGATTCTGTCCTGCGGATACGCTTTCAATTCGTCTGTGATCGCGCTGCCATATGCCGAGCTGTCGAAGAGGGCGATGCCGGGCGCGGAAGCGACGACGATTTCGCGCCATCCGATGCGGGCTGCATTGTTTCCATCCTCGAAGCCCAGGCGATGTACGCCGCCCGTCGAAACGCCAGCGCCCGTCGCGGGCAGCGCGCCCGTAAAATCACATTCGACGCGCAGCGTGAACAAGCCGCCCGCGCCTGGCAGTCGCAGCGCCCGCGCTCCGCTAAGCGTCAGCGTCAGCGGCGTTCCATCCGCGGTAAGCGCGAGGTTCTGCGCGTACTGGCGGGCAGCCTGCCGCGCAAAAACGTCGAGAGCCGCCTGCGAGATTGCGTCGCCCTCTGCCGCGCCGATTTTTTGCAGTTCCTGAAAGGCCGGGATTTCGGCCATGTCCACCACGTAGCGCAACCGCAGACCCTGCTCTCCCACCTCAATACGCGCATAATGGTTGATGGTAAAGTTGCCCA
>JBBRNU010000684.1:0-2690 GCA_038230115.1 Chthonomonadales bacterium
AAATCAATGGCCCGACAAGAACGTCGGCGCTCGCCTCTTCGCGCATCTCGCGGCGCAGAGCTTCGGCCAGCGACTCGCCCCGCTCCACGCCGCCCCCCGGCAGGTTGTAATGAAAGCCCGCTTCCGCGTCGTCATAAGCCACCAGCAAAATCGCCCTGTCGCGAATCACGACGCCGCTCACGCTGACCCGCACCCGATGTTCCGACATGGCGCGTCTAGGCCTCCCGCATTTCGGAACGGTCACTCGCGGCGACCGAATCCAAACGGTCACTCGCGGCGAACGGCAGCGTCCATTGCCGCCCCCCGGTTTCCGCAGGCGTTTCGCGCAGATGGGCGGCGAACACTGTGTGCAGACGCGCCGACGTTCGTTCGCGAAACGCCGGAGCCGCCTCTTCCTGCGGAACCGCTTCGCGCAGTCGGGCGCGCGTCTGATCCAACGCCCGCGCCTCGAACGCGCAGGCCGGGCAGCGCAGCAAATGCCGCTCGATGCGCGCGGTCATGGCCTCGTCCAATTCCTCATCCAGATGCAAATCCAGCAGCCCGCGCAGGTCGTCACACCGCATGGTCGCCCGTTCCTTTCCTTTCGGACTCGCCCGGATCGGCCTTTTGCTAGCCGGGTTCGTCCTCGTCTTCCGTTTCGGCCCAATGCGCGGTCAATTGGGCGCGCAGGGTTTGCCGCGCCCGGTAGAGCATGGATTTGGTGGCGGGCAGGGATTTGTCCAGCATCGCCGCCACCTCGCGCGCGTCCCACTGCTCCACGTCGCACAGGGTCAGGACGACGCGGTATTCCTCGCTCATGTCGGCCAGAATCCGTCGCACCAGCGCGCCCGTCTCCATTTGCGCGCTCTGCCGTCCCCCGTCGCCCTGCCGCTCGGCCTCGTCGCTGTCGAGCAGCAATAAGCGCGGCTGACGTCGGCGGTCGGAACACAGATTGCGCGCAATAGCGAACAACCAGCCGCGAAACGGGCATTCGCCCCGAAACGACGCCGCCCGCTCGAAGGCGCGCAAAAACGCCTCGGACACGACCTCTTCAGCGTCCTCGCGATTGCCCAGCAGATGCCGGGCGTAAGCGTACACGCGATCCACGTGCAGATCGAACAGCCCGCTCAACGCCTCGGCCTCGCCTGCCTGAAAACGCGCCGCCAGCCGTCGTTCGTGCGGCGTTTCGCGATACGCCGCCGCGCCTCTCTCACTGCCAGACGCCATGCCCTGCCCTTCCCAACAATTCAAAGACGGGCGGCAAGCGCAAAAAGTGTCGCCGCCCTGGAACGATTGTAACGATTTGTCCTAACCATTCGGCGAGGGAGGATGGTTTGCCTGCCGGGATTTTTCCGGCATTCCAATCCTTGCGGTTGACTTCCGGGCGCAAACTGTGCTAAACTGTGGCGTATCGGATCAAAGGAGGAGTCCCCGGCAGTGCCGCTTAAGAAAGACATCAAATCCAACGTCATCACGGACAACGCCACCCACGAGGGAGACACCGGGTCTCCTGAAGTGCAGGTCGCGCTGCTGACGGCGCGCATTTCGCATCTGACCGATCACCTGCGCGAACACAAACACGATTTTCACTCTCGACGCGGCCTGATGATGATGGTCGGTCGGCGCAAGCGGATGCTCTCGTATCTGAGCCAGACCGACATTGACCGCTATCGCACCCTCGTCGGCAAACTGGGCATCCGCAGCAAGATTTAACCCGCTCGGCGGAAAGCCCGCGACCTGATCCCTGTTGGCGCGGCGCGCTCGCGCCGCCCGCCGCAGTCGGCCCCTCCCAAAGCCGGAGCGTCGGCTTGCCGGAACCCAGGGTTCAGGGTAAGCGGATGGCGCGGAACCGAAAGCCCACTCTCTTTTGGCCCCGCCCGTCCTTTTTCCCTGACCCCTTTCCTTCCCGCAAGACCCCGCTCGCGCTCCTTCGGACTGCCGACTGCTTCTGCACACCTGCCGCGCAAACCGACCGTGACGCGACCCGCAGCCAGACGCCCCCACTCTCTTTATTCAAGAAGAAACGGGCGGGCTTCCTGCCTGGCCCGCCGGGGTTTGCCGCGCCTTTCGCCCGCGCGCGACGCCGGGCAAAGACTCTACGGAGATGAATTTGTCACAATCTGTTGAACGCGACATCGCAGGACGCACCCTGCGAATCGAAACCGGCAAGCTCGCCAAGCAGGCGGGCGGCTCGGTGATGCTGACTCAAGGCGATACCGTCATTATGGGCGTCGCTACGATGGCCCGCGAACCTCGCGCGGGCATGGACTTCTTTCCCCTCACCTGCGACTACGAAGAGCGAAAATACACGGTCGGCAAAATCCCCGGCGGCTTCGTCAAACGCGGCGGACGCCCCAGCGAAAAAGCGATTCTGACCTCCCGCCTGATTGACCGCCCCCTGCGCCCGCTGTTCCCGGACGGGATGCGAAACGACGTGCAGGTGATCGCGATGCCGCTCTCGGTGGACCTGGAAAACCTTCCCGACACGCTTGCCATCGTCGCCGCCTCCGCCGCCCTCATGGTCTCCAACATTCCCTTCGACGGGCCAGTCGGAGCCGTGCGCGTGGGCCGCATTGACGGCGAACTGATTATCAACCCTACGCAGGAGCAGACGCAGGCGTCGGAACTCGATCTGGTCGTGGCCGGAACCAAGCAGGCCATCATCATGGTCGAGGCGGGCGCGCAGTTCGTCAGCGAAACCGAAATGCTCG
>JBBRNU010000685.1:0-2685 GCA_038230115.1 Chthonomonadales bacterium
AATGCCTCCGGCCCCGCCGCCCGCAAAACACGACGCGGCCAGGCGGTCGCTGCCCGCGAAAATCTGCAAATCGGGGTAGCGCGTGATCAATTCCCGCGTGCGCGTCCAGTCGCCCGCGCTGTCCTTGACGCCCGAAAGATTGGCGTGGTCGCCGAGCGCGTCCAGCACGGAGTTCGTGATCGGGACGCCGGAATGCTGCGGGATATTGTACAGCAGAACGGGCAGGTCGGCGGCGTCCAGAAGGGGGCGGAAATGATCGGCGACGCCCGTGTCGGACACATTTTTGTAGAAGAACGGCGGCAGTATCAGCGCGCCGTCCGCCCGGACTTCCCCGGCATGGCGGGTCAATTCCAGCGCGTCGGGCAGGCTGGCCGCGCCGGTCGCCGCCACAACCAGCAGACTGCCCCGGTTGGCGAGAACGGTTTCGAGCGTGCGCTTGCGCTCGTCTATGGACAATGACGTTCCCTCGCCGTTCGTGCCGCAAACCACCACGCCGTCAATGCCCGCCTCCTGCTGAAAGCGCAGCAGGGCGGGCATCTGGTCGAGCGCCAGGCTGCCATCGGCCTTGAACGGCGTTAAAATCGCGGTCATCAGGCCGCGCAGTCGGGCGGCGTTAGGGTGGGGCATTGGGCAATCTCCTCACTGTTTTCTCGGTGTTTTCCTGACCGCCTGCCAGGGATTGTATCAAAACGGATAGAGGCGAAGCATTCGTTCAAAAGAGGGCAGATGTTTTCTGAGCGTTTCCGGGTCTACCGCCGCAAGCGCCTCGAAGGAACGCTTGTTCTTCGCGTAACGATTCGAGCAAGGTTCAGTGGCCCGCTTTAATCTATCCTGCACATCGTGTCGGTCGCGTTGCTCCAGCTTGTTTGCGGGCGGCAAGGTAGAGACTTGCAGGCAGTTTTTGTAATGCTGCCCAAAGAGTCCCTGTCCGCGACAATCCATGTTTCCATGCAGGTCGTCATCAGAAAAACCTGCGCGTCGTCGGCTCCGGGAGGACGCTCCCAGCCGTCACGGGCTTTGAGATGCTCCCAGGTTTTTTCGATGTCCTGCACCGGGTCTTCGCTATCCACAATCAGAGCGAGATGGGCGTACTTTCCGCTGGCAAGCGCGTTCTCGAAATCGTCGTAGGCTTCATCTCGACCGCCACAGGCGACAATCCGCGGAATCCGTCCGGTAAACCCGGCTTTTTCCAGCAGTTTGCGGAATCCTTCACGGCATCGCGTTGCCAGCGCGTCACTGCCGCCTTCGACATAAATTCGATCTTCGCTCACCAGCGTGTGCCTCCTAATTCACCGCGTGTCCAAAGCTCGCCCAGACGATACTTATCCAGCCACATACTCAAATCTTCTCTGGAAAGGCGTGTTATGTGCGTCTGACCGGCGCGCTTTTCACACACCAGCACGGCTTCCGGCCGCTCGGTCATCGCATCCACCAAAATGTCGGAGTGGGTCGTGACGACCAACTGCGTTCGACCGGACGCTTCGACCAGCAAGTCCGCGATTTTGGGCAGGATGTCCGGGTGCAGGCCGAGTTCCGGTTCCTCGATGCAAATCAAGGGCGGCGGTTTCGGGTCGCAAAGTATCGCCAGCAGACAGAGATAGCGCAGCGTCCCATCTGAAAGGCGGGTGGCGGGAACGGTAAATTCCCCCTCTGTCAGGAACACCTGGACGGTTCCACCCTCCACGCTGACATCGAAATCGTCCACGCCTTCGTAGATGTCGCGCAGATGATAGATGATGTCTCGCTTGGCCTTGGGGTCGCGGCGCAGGCGGTTCAGGAACAGGCCAAGGTTGGAAAGGTCTTCCTCAAGCCGGTCGTTTCGCATGTCGGCGCGCTGTGGAACGCGAAAGGCGGTGTTGCGCCCGAACTGCCATTCGCGGTACAGGCGAATGGTCTCATATTGACGGGCAAGGTAAGTTATCTGCGGGTGATTGAATGGATCGCGCAGTTGCCGCAACACAGAGTCATCGGCATCATAAAACGTGTTAATTTCGGCGCTGCCGTTTGCCAAAGAACGCGCTTCGCCAAAGCGATAGTGTATGACCTGGGTCGCATTTTCATTCAGGCCGCGCGCGTCGCTGATTTCCTCGTTGACGAGATGGAATGCCTGGCCGCGCGCGGCAAAGGCGATATGGTGTCGCAGCGATTGGACGCCGCCTGAATAGGCGATGACCGCCTCGACCCAGGCGGTCGCGTCGGGTGTGCCTTTCCATATCCACTCCTGTACGCCGCCGCCGCGCCGGATCGTGTCGGCAATATCGGTTGCGGAAGCGCGCAGGAGGGCAATCGCCTCGATTAGGTTGGACTTGCCGGAGCCGTTGGGACCGATAAGAACATTCAGCGAAGCCAGGGGAAGTTCAGACATATCGGAGCCGAAGGAAAGAAGGTTTCGTATCCGAAGACTCTGCAGCAAGATGGGGGAAGCCTGCGGCGCTTCCTGCCTGCTTGCGGCCTCGATCTGTGTTTCGCTCATGGATAAGGTTCCCTTTGGCTTACTGCGCGCGTATCGGCGGCAACGCCCTCTTCAATCCAGTTCAACTCAGGCGCGGCATTTCTGTCACGTAGACGCGGCGGTTTTTATTGTTCCGCTGGCAGGTCGGCGCGCTCCGTCCACTCGTTCCAGGAGCCGTCATAATTGGTCAGATGCGGGTAGCCGAGCATCGAAAGCGTGAACAAAATCGAGGT
>JBBRNU010000686.1:0-2677 GCA_038230115.1 Chthonomonadales bacterium
ACCGGCGTCACGCTGGAAGAGGGGACGCTGACGATGCGCGGGCGGATGACGGTTCCGACCGAGGCCGAAGCCGCTATTGCCGCCCCGAAACCGATGCCGCGCAGCAAGCCGGGCCTCTTATAGGCCCGGCTTGCTGCCAGAAATTATTCAGGAGTTATTGCCGCGATGTCCGACGCGCTATCAGAAATACTTGCCCATCCTAACAGCCCGACGACAGATGCGACCGTCGCCGCTCCCGCCGCTCCCGCCGCTCCCGCTCCTTCCACCGCCGCCCCGCGCCGCACGCCGCTTTACGCCGCCCATGCATCGGCGTCGGCCCGTCTGGTGGACTTTGCGGGGTGGGAGATGCCCGTTCTTTACACCGGCATTCTGGAAGAAGCGCGGGCCGTTCGCAAGGATGCGGGCCTTTTCGACATCAGTCACATGGGCCGCGCGCACCTGAGCGGGCCGGGCGCGACCGCGCTCCTGCAGCGCCTGACGAGCAATGATGTGGCCCGCCTGGAACCGGGACAGGCGCATTACTCCCTGCTTACCAATCCCAACGGCGGCATCATTGACGACATCATCGTCTATCGCGCGGGCGACGAGTCGTATCTAATCGTCATCAACGCCAGCAACACCGACAAAGACCTGACCTGGATCGCGCAGCATCTCCCGCCCGCCCTCACGCTCGAAAACAATACCGACGCGACCGCCATGATCGCTGTGCAGGGGCCGCGCGCCCCGCAGATTGTCGCCGAACTCGCCGGGCAGCCCGCCCTGCTGGAATTGAAGCGGTTTCAGTACGTCACAGGCGAACTTGCGGGCGGGCAGGCGACCTTCTGCCGCACCGGGTACACGGGCGAGGACGGTTTCGAGTTGATCCTGCCCGCCGAAAACGCGCTCGACGTATGGGCCGCTTTGCTCGCGCAGGGCGCGGTCGCCTGCGGATTGGGCGCGCGGGACGCCCTCCGCATCGAGGCCGGGTATCCCCTCTACGGGCATGAAATTGACGATACGACCACGCCGGTCGAGGCGGGCCTGATGTGGGTGGTCAGTCTGGACAAGGGAGACTTTACGGGCAGCGACGTGATCCGGCGCGTGAAGCGCGACGGCCCGGCGCGACGGCTGGTCGGCCTGACCTCGGACGCGCGAATCACCCCGCGTCAAGGGTATACTATATACGCAGCGGCTGATATGAATGCCCTGAACAGTCAGGGAAACGCTGCAATCGGTACGGTCACGAGCGGGGTGTTTTCGCCGACGCGCGGGCATAGCGTGGCGATGGGATATGTCGCCGCCCCCTTCGCCAAAACCGGCACGGCGGTCGAAATCGCCATTCGCGACAAACGCGCGCCCGCGACCGTCATTCCCAAAAAGAACTTGCTGAACGGTTGATGCGCCGTTCGGTTTATAGGTATTGGATTGTCAACGCGGCGCGAAACGCTTGGGCTGGCAACCGTAAATTCGCAGTTTCTATCGAGGAGATCACAATCACATGGCAACCGTACCGGCGGAATTGAAATACAGCAAATCCCACGAATGGGTGCGCGTCGAGGGCAATGTCGCTACCGTAGGCATCACGGATCACGCCCAGGCGGAATTGGGCGACATCGTATACCTTGACCTGCCGGACGCGGGGCGCATGGTCGAGGCGGACGGGCAGTTCGGCGAGGTCGAATCGGTGAAAGCGGTCTCGGAACTCTTTTCACCGGTATCGGGCGAGGTTATCGAAGCCAATACAGGCATCGCCAGCACGACCGAAACCGTCAACGAAGACCCGTTCGGCAACGGCTGGCTGATCAAGGTGCGGCTGACCGACCTGGCGGAACTGGCGGCGTTGATGACCGCCGACGATTACGAGAAATTCGCCGAAAGCGGGGGACACTAGCGCCTTGGCGTACATCAGCAACACGGAAGCCGACCGCCGCGCCATGCTGGAGACGATTGGCGCCACGACATTCGACGACCTGCTCGCGCCGCTTCCGCCCGCGATCCGGCTGAATGGGCCGCTGGCCCTCCCGCCCGCCCTCGACGAAGCCGCCCTGATCCGACATCTCGCGGGCATGGCCGCCCGCAACGCCGATCTGGACAGCCATCTGTGCTTCCTGGGCGCGGGCATTTACGACCACTTCAAGCCCGCCGTCGTCGGCGCGATGATCAGTCGAGGCGAGTTCGCCACGTCCTACACGCCCTATCAGCCCGAAGTCAGCCAGGGGATGCTGCAGGCCATCTACGAGTACCAGACGATGATCTGCGCGCTGACCGGCATGGACTTGTCGAATGCGTCCATGTACGACGCGGCGACCGGGCTGGCCGAGGCCGCGCTGATGGCGTGCGCGCTGACCGACCGAACCGAGGTTGTGGTTTCCGCCTCCGTGCATCCGCATTACCGGGAAGTGGTCGCCACGTATCTGCGCGCGACCGACTGTCAGCTGGTCGAAACGCCTTATGCGGGCGATGGCCGGGATGTCGAAACCACGCGCGCCGCCGTTACCGACAAGACGGCCTGCGTCCTGTTCCAGCATCCCAACTTCTTCGGCGCGCTCGAAGACGTGGCGGGACTTGTGGACGCCGCGCACCAAAAGGGCGCGCTGGCAATCGCTTCCGTGGACCCGATTTCGCTGGGCCTGCTTCAGCCGCCCGCCGCGTTCGACGTGGACATTGTGGTGGGGGAGGGGCAGTCGCTAGGCAACCC
>JBBRNU010000687.1:0-2672 GCA_038230115.1 Chthonomonadales bacterium
CATCAACATCATGACGCTGGGCGGGCTTTCGCTCGCCGTTGGCATTCTGGTAGACGACGCGACCGTTGAAATCGAAAATACGAACCGCAATCTGGCGATGGGTGGCAAAACGCTGACGCGGGCGATTCTGGACGGCGCGCAGCAGGTCGCCACGCCCACGTTTGTCGCCACGCTTTGTATCTGCATCGTGTTCGTGCCGGTCGTCTTTCTGACAGGCGCGGCGAAATCGCTGTTCACGCCGCTTGCGATGGCGGTCGTGTTCGCGATGATGAGTTCGTATTTCCTGTCGCGCACCCTGGTTCCGGTTATGGTGCAGTTCCTGCTCCGCAAAGACGTCGAACGGATCGTGGCCGAGGAGAGCGGGCAGCGCACGCATTGCGCCGACGCTCCGAAGCCCGACCCCGCCGCGCACAAAAACGGCCACGCCAGCAACGGCAAAAACGGCGCGCACGATCCGGCCGCGCAGGACGACAATCGGAACGGCGACGGAAAGAACGGCGCGCCAGCGGCTCCGCCGGAACGTGACGCTTACGACGACGGCCCCTCCAACGGCGCGAACGGGCGCGGCGAGGCTGCCAACGGATCGGCTTTCGCCAAGGGATCAGTTCCTTCCAATGGAAACGGGAACGCGCCCGCGAACGGCAATTCTTCGGGGCAGGCCAACGGCGCAAATCCGGGTGACATTCACGACGATCACAACGAGGGCGGCGCTTCCGGGCCGGGTAAAGACGGGGCGGACAAAGACGGCGGACACGGGCAGCCGGGTCGAGGACTGGACGGGCTGATCTGGGGCGTCCACCATCGGTTCAACGCGCTTTTCGAGGCCTTGCGCGACCGCTACTGCGGGGCGCTGACCTGGACGCTCGAACACCGCCTGCTCGCGGGCGGGGCGTTCGTCGCTTTTTTCCTGTTTTCCTTCTGCCTTCTGCCTTTCATTGGCGAGGATTTTTTCCCGAACGTGGACGCCGGACAAATCACCCTGCATATCCAGGGGCGTCCCGGCACACGGCTGGAAGAGACGGCGCACCTGTTCCATAACGTCGAGAATGAGGTGCGGCGCGTCATTCCGGAGGGCGAAATTCAAACGGTGCTGAACAACATCGGCCTGCCCGTCGGCGGCGTCAACCTGGCCTTCTCCAACAGCGCCACGATTGGCGCGCTGGACGGCGACATGCTGATTGACCTGAAGCCCAAACACGGCGCGACCAGGGGCTACATCGAGAAATTGCGCGACGCGCTTGCCAACCGCTTCCCGGACGAAACATTTTATTTCGAGCCTGCCGACATCACGACCCAGATTTTGAACTTCGGTCTTCCCGCGCCGATTGACATTCAAATCGTGGGCCGTGACCCCGCCAATTACGGTCTGGCGCAGGACATTGCCCGCCGCGTCCGCGTGGTTCCCGGAGCCGCCGACGTCCACGTCCATCAAGTTGTGACGGCCCCCGAATTGGCGGTTCACATTGACCGCGAGCGGGCGCAGGCGGTCGGGCTGACGCAGCGGGACGTGGTAAACAACCTGCTCACCTCCCTCGTCGGCACGGGCCAGGTCACGCCGAGTTTCTTCCTCGACCCGAAAAACGGCGTCAGTGTTGGCGTGACCGTGCAGACGCCGCAGCGCAATTTGAATTCCGTCGCCGATCTGGTGAATACGCCCCTGCTGCCGACGGCGCAGGCTTCCAATCCAACCCTGTCCGGCGCGTCGCAGGCGCAGATACTGGGCAACGTCGCCGACATTTCGCGCGGCCAGACGCCGCAGATCATCAACCATTACAACGTGCAGCCGACCTACGATGTCTACGCCAGCGCGTCGGGGCGCGATCTGGGCGGCGTGGCCCGCGACATCAACACGATCCTCAAAGGAATCAACAAAAAACTGCCCAAAGGCACGACGATTGTGGTGCGCGGGCAGGTGCAAAGCATGAACTCGTCGTTCCTGGGGCTGGGACTGGGCATGATCTTCGCCATCGCGCTGGTCTATCTTGTCATGGTAGTCAACTTCCAGTCGTGGATTGACCCGTTTGTCATTATCATGGCGCTGCCGGGAGCGATGTCGGGCATCCTGTGGGCGCTGTTCGTTACGGGAACGACCTTCAACGTTCCCTCGCTGATGGGCGCGATTATGAGCATCGGCGTGGCGACCTCGAACAGTATCCTGCTGATTACTTTCGCCAACGAGCGGCGGCTGGAGGGCGACAGCGCGATCCTGGCGGCGCAGGCGGCGGGCTTTACGCGCCTGCGCCCCGTGCTGATGACGGCCCTCGCCCTGATTTTGGGAATGCTGCCGATGGCGCTGGGATTGGGCGAGGGCGGCGAGCAGAACGCGCCGCTGGGACGCGCGGTCATCGGCGGCTCGACCGTCGCCACGCTCGCGACGCTGTTCTTCGTACCGCTGATTTACAGCGTCCTGCGCCGCAAGCAGACGACCGTTGACGAAGAGCAGGTGGAAATTGACCGCTTTGTGAAGGACGAGGACGACCTGCGGCAGAAGCGGCTCGACGACGCTGAAGCGGAATCGAAGCGCCAGAACGAGCAGGCTGCCAACCGCAACGGCCAGAACGCGCCGCCCGAACGCGCGCCGGAACCGACGGCGGCGTGAGAATGAAGAGGCTCTGCCTCTAGCCCCTCTTCTTAGGCAAGGAGAGGGAAACGAGAGCGTCGGGTTCGAGGGA
>JBBRNU010000688.1:0-2670 GCA_038230115.1 Chthonomonadales bacterium
TGAATTCCTTGCCGGGGAAGCAGATCGCGAACGTGGCGAGGGCGGCGCGTGTGCGGCGCGCCCAGACCCGCATCTGGGGAATCGGCTCGGTCGCCACGCCCGCCCGCGCCCCCGCGACGTGCGAAAGCAGGCGTTCCAGGCGCGGCGTAATCACCTGCGCGGCATAGTCGCGCAAGGAAGGCGGCGCGAGCGTGGCGGGCGGCGCGCTCAGGGCCTCGGGCGGGTTGGGCCAATTCGCCAGCGTCGCGTTCCGCGCGTTCTCGGTCGCCGCATCCCGCGCGCTTTCGTTCGCCGCATCCCGCGCGCTTTCGTTCGCCGCGCCATTCGCGCCGTCATTAGCGGAAAACGCGGCATTGGTTCTATGTGTCATACGTGATTACTACTCTCGTTTTTCAATTTTCAATTGGCGGCATTTGTCGGGGTTTAACCTCCGGCGAACAAACCGAAGCGAGCAGGCCGGGCGCAGCGAAACTGTCCTTCCGACTTATCCCCGCTCGGCGAAAACGTCGCGCAGTTCGTGTTCCCGGTCGGCGTTCACGAGCGCAATGACGCTGTCGTTCAAGGTGAACCGCGTGTCGGCGGCGGGCAAAATCGCGTGACCGTCGCGAATTACAGAAATAATCAGCGCCTCTTCCGGCAGGCCCAGCGAGCGTATCTCCTGGTTCACGACCGGCGAGCGCGGCCCGATTTCGACCTCGACAATCTCAATGTTGCCCCGGTTCAGCGCGGCGAGCGGGATCATTTCGCCGCCGCCGACTTCCTGTTCCAGCAAATTATAGATGATTTTCGTGCTGCTGACGGTCGCGTCAATGCCCAGTTTGTGGAAGAGTTTTTCGTTGCGCGGGTCGTTGACGCGGGCAATCGTGCGCGGAACCGTGTATTCCAATTTCGCCATCTGGCAAATTACGAGATTATCGTCGTCGCTGCCGGTCACGGCGACAACGGCATCGGCGCGACCGAACCCGGCTTCCATCTGCTGCGCGACCTCGCTGCCGTCGCCCTGCATCACGACTTCGCCTAATTCTTCGGCAATCGTGCGATGCCGCGCACGGTCTTTTTCGAGCAGCAGCACCTCATGCCGCGCCTGCACCAGCGTCTTCGCCAGGTAATACCCGATGTTACCGCCGCCCACAATAATAATATACATTCCGTTCGTTCCGTTCTGTCGTCTGCCCGGTCGCGCCCGTTTGAGAAGGTCTCATTGTAAGCGTCTCGTCCTCCGATGTCCGATGAAGGAGCCGAAGCAGGCCGGGCGTCTCAGACATTGAGCGCGAGATATTCCTGCGAGTAGTCCTTCGCCAGCCCCCAGGCGTCGGTCGCGATGTAATCGCGCAGCAGGCCAGACGCAATCGTGGTCGTGCAAAGCGTTGTGATACCCATTTGTCGGTAGCGGTCGGCGCGCACCGGGTCGTAGATGCGCGCAATCACTTTCGGCACGTTGAAAATATGGTGCGCGAGTTGGGCGGCCATCAGGTTGCGGTTGTCGCCCTGCGTGGCCGCCACGAAGACATCGGCCTGCAGGATGTTGGCCCGCTTCAGCACGTCCTCGTCAATGCCGTTGCCGACGATGCGGTTGCCCTTGTACTTCGGCCCCAAACGGCGGAACGCCTCGCCCTGCTGGTCAATAATCGTGACGTTGTGGCCGTCCTTGTACATCAGGCGCGCCAGCGTGGAGCCTAGCCGCCCGCAGCCCAGAATGACGATGTTCATGCGACTCGCTTCCTTCCCTGTCTTCCCCTTGCCTTCGCGCCCGAAAGTCTCCGGCCCGAAGCCGCATTACAGTATACTCCATGCGCCCCGAAAATCCCTGCCGTTGATTTGCGCCTGCCTCGCGCCGTCTCAGGTTTCGCTCGCCCGCCGGTTCGCGTTTCGCTTGACAGGAGCGCGCGGCGGGCGCTATGATACTTCTATTGCATTTTTGCATTGCGCTCACGCGCCGCCGCGCCGGAGTGGATCGAATTTATTTCTGCGCTCCGACGACATGAAGACCGCCCGCGCGCGTATGAGAGTTCAGGCGTTCGGGCTTTGAAGAATCTCATTTCGTCGCGCGTTCAATCCGATGCCTGCCCGATGCCTGCGCGCGCTACGCTCGCGCTTCCTGATACTACAAGGAGACCGCTACGTGAATGATAAGGAACGCCCGGATCGCTCCGGCTTCCCGCTGACCAATAACTCCGGCAGAAGCCAGCCCGACATCATAAACGTCGCGGCGCGCTCGCGCGCCCGTTCCGCTTCGGCGCGGGCGGGCGGGGTCTGGACGTATGTCAAGTGGAGCCTGGGGATTTCCCTGTGTCTGGCCTGCTGTCTGGGCGGGGCCGTGCTGGGCAGCTTCACGTCGCGCAGTTCCATGATCGGCAGCGTCGTCAAGCACGTTTTCACCGACACCATTTTTCACGGCGACCCGCTCGCCTCGTATGCGCCGGAGCGTCAGTTCGCCGCCGACAAGCAGCACGTTATCAACGTGTTGATTCTGGGCTGCGACAATGACATGGAGGAGCATCCCCCGCACTGGCGCGCTCCCCGCGTTCAAAAGGGACTGCCCACCCGCAGCGACGCAATCCTCATCGCGCACATTGATTTCGACCGGCGCACCATCAACTGCCTGAGTATTCCTCGTGATACCGCCGTTCGCATTCCCGGTCATGGCGTGCATAAAATCAACGCCGCCCA
>JBBRNU010000689.1:0-2658 GCA_038230115.1 Chthonomonadales bacterium
AGCGTCGGGGCTTTCTTGACCGGACGCGCCAGGATTTCCTTGAACGCGGTCGCCGTCTCCAGCAGATGCCGAATGTCGTTGGCGGACGTCTCGCGCAGGGTCAGCAGATGTTTCATCGCGGCCTCGCTCCGGCCCCGCGCGGGTCGGTTTTGCGGATCAGGGCGCGGTCTTCGCCATCCACTTCGGTCAGCAAAACCTGCACGTGTTCATGGCGAGCGGTAGGCAGGTTTTTGCCGACATAATCCGGGCGGATCGGCAGTTCGCGATGCCCCCGGTCTACCAGAACCGCCAGCTGAATGCTCGCCGGTCGTCCCAAATCCAGCAGCGCCGAAATCGCCGCCCGCACCGTGCGCCCGGTGAACAAAACCTCGTCCACCAAAACCACGTGTTTGCCGGTCACGTCGAAATCAATCTCGCTCGGCACGATGGTCGGGCGTCCCGTCGGCGTGGCGGCGTAATCGTCCCGGTACAGGCCGATGTCCAACTTTCCGACTGGGACTTCTACATTTTCGATCTGTCGCAGCAGAACCGCCAGGCGCTCGGCGAGCGGAGCGCCCCGCGTCAGAATGCCGACCAG
The DNA here is from genome assembly GCA_038230115.1 of Chthonomonadales bacterium. GTDB lineage: Bacteria > Armatimonadota > Chthonomonadetes > Chthonomonadales > Chthonomonadaceae > JBBRNU01. The sequence continues at coordinate 578 of JBBRNU010000689.1, forward strand.
GGCCAGACGTTCCGCGCCGTGATTTTTCTCGACAATTTCATGGGCGATGCGCGTCAGGGCGCGGCGAATGTCGTTGGCGTCCATCAGCTGCACGCCGGATGCCGCGTCTTCTGCGCCCGTCTGCCCGTTTGCCTGTCCCGGTCGCTCGCTCGCCGCCATGTCTTGCCGCTCCCGCCTCGATTGCGCTGAGGTTTCAATTTCGCCCGCGCCGTGATAAGTTCCTGAATGGCTGATGTTAAAAAAGCCCCCGTCCGGTTCGCCCGAATGGGCCGGAGGAGGCGCGGCAGGCGGCGCGACCCACGACCGCGCGCAAAGCCTTCGCTTCCGCCGCCAATCGCGCCCGCAACCATCGCTGCCGTGTCCCTTGCCAGCCTCACCGGACTTTCTTAAAAGGACGTTGCAAAATTTTTCGGAGTCTAACACACTTCCGGGTCGTCTGTCAATACCCCCGCCCGCGTTTTTGCGCGCCCGCTAGGGAAGCGCCGGCAGCGTCAAACCGTTCCTTTCGGAATTTCAATCGCCGTTTCGCCCTCGATCCAATACGAACCGTCGGGGCAGACCTCGCGCTTCCAGATGGGAACCGTCGCCTTGAGCGTGTCAATGCAATACCGGCAGGCCTCGAACGCTTCGGCTCGGTGCGGCGAGCCGACCGCCACAACCACGCTGGCCTCGCCCAATCCCACCCGTCCGATCCGATGCGCGATGACGACCGTGCAGCCCCAGCGCGTTTCGGCGTCGGCGGCAATTGCGCGCAGCATTTTCTCGGCCATCGGCGTGTAAGCGTCGTATTCCAGATACGCCACGTCCCGCCCGCGCGCCCGATTGCGCGTCTGGCCGATAAACGTGCAAACCGCGCCGTTCGCCTCGTCATCCACCTGCGCGGTCAGCGCCGCAACGTCGAGCGGTTCGGGGGTGATGTGCGCTTCGGCCATGCGTTCGTTTCGTCCCTTCCGGCGTCTTTCTGCGTGTGTCGTCGCATCGGCAAACAAGTTTGGTTTCCCCAATGCGACGGCTTGCCTCGCATCGCCGCCCGATGGCGCAAATTTTCAGCCGCCGCTCATCGGGGGCAGAACCGCCACGACATGGCCGTCTTCCAGTCGGGTTTCGAGCGGGGCGTATTCTTCGTTGACGGCGAACCGAACCCGGCGGGCAAGGTCGGCGAAGCGCATGTCGAGGGTTGCCAGCTGGTCGGCGAGCGCGGCCAGGTCCGAATCAGGAGCCAGCGCAACCTGGAGCGGCTCGCCCTGCCCGAAATCGCTGTAATGCCCGAACAGATGCACGGTGACCAGGATTTCACGCGAAACTTCAACTTCGCCGCTCGCCAGACCGCGCAGCAGGGCCAGATTTACGGCGTGCATGGTTTCCGAATCGGGCGTTTCGATGACGAGGGGAATGTGACTCAGGCGCGGGTCGGTCGCCAGACGCTGGAACGCGGGCAGACCGATTTCGCCCTGCCCAAGATGCTCGTGCCGATCCACGCGGCTGCCGAGCGGCTTTTTGGCGTCGTTGGCGTGAATGACTTTCAGGCGGTCGAGGCCGATATGGGCGTCGAAATCGGCCCAGGTCTGTTCGTAGGCGTCGGCCTCGCGCAGGTCGTATCCGGCGACAAAAACGTGGCAGGTGTCCAGACAAACGCCCAGTCGCGGGTGCGGCCCGACAGCCTGCATGACCTGTCCGATCTGCTCGAAGCGCCACCCCAGCCCGGTTCCCTGCCCCGCCGTCGTTTCCAGCGCCACGCCGACCGAATAGCCCAGCGCGTCGGTCGCGTCAAGAATGCGGCGCAGACTGTCGGCCAATCGTTCCAACGCCGCCGCCTCGCCCTGCTCCAGGTGCGCGCCCATGTGCGTGACGACCCAGGCCAGTCCCAGTTCTTGCGCGCGGTCCAGCTCGCCCCGAAACGCGGCCAGCGAGCGGTCGAGAACAACAGCGTCCGGCGCGGCCAAGTTGATCAGGTAAGAGTCGTGCGCGATAACAAAAGGAACGCCCGTTTCGTCGCGCGTACGCTGAAAAGTTTCGATTACGGCGGGGTCGAGCGGCGGCGCGTTCCACAGGCGCGGGTTGCTCGTGAAAAGCTGAACAGC
>JBBRNU010000690.1:0-2645 GCA_038230115.1 Chthonomonadales bacterium
GCCCTGCTCGCCCAGAGCAGGGATCACCATCCCGAATGGTTCAATGTCTACGGCACGGTTCGCATAGACCTGAACACCCATTCGGCGGGCGGCATTACTGCGCTGGACACAGAACTCGCGCAAAAAATCAACGCCCTGCTCGCCGAAGGTTGACCCCTCGGCAACAGAGTGCGAGCGTCCTCGCGGACGCCACGCGGTTCGCTTATCGTTTTCGGCGGGGGCAATCACCTAACCCTCGGCCCCCTTCGGAGCCGAGGGATTAGGCGGCTGAACACCGCTTGCCCTTCCCTGTTAGAGATTTTTAACTCTTGGTCAGCGCCCGCGTTCTGCCGGAGCGGGCGGCTTTACTACCTCGCGGGACAACGCCCATGGAACTGCCCGTCTATCTCGATCACGCCGCCACGACCCCGCTCGCGCCCGATGCCCTCGCCGCGATGCTGCCCTACTTCACCGAATGGTACGGCAACGCCTCGGCTCTGTACAGCCTGGGGCAGGCCGAGCGAGTTGCGGTCGAAAACGCCCGCCAAACCGTCGACGACGCCCTGTACGCCACGCCTGAAGAAATTATTTTTACGTCCGGGGGAACCGAGTCCAACAACATGGTCGCGCGCGGTCTGGCCGAAGCCCACCCCGACAAGCGGCATCTGCTGACGACCCCGATTGAGCATCACGCCGTGCTGGAGCCGCTGGAAACCCTCGCCCGGCAAGGCTATGCCCTGGAAATGCTGCCTGTAGACGCCGAAGGGCGGGTCAGCCCCGACGACGTTGCGCGCCGACTGCGCCCGGACACGCTTCTGGTTTCCGTGATGCACGCCAATAACGACATCGGAACCGTGCAGCCCATCGGCGAAATCGGCGCGGCCTGTCGCGAACGGGGCGTTTGGTTCCACACTGACGCCACGCAATCGTTCGGAAAACTGCCGCTCGACGTCCGCGCCCTCAACATTGATCTGCTCACGCTTTCGGCCCACAAACTCTATGGGCCGAAGGGAATCGGGGCGTTGTACGCGCGGCGCGGCATCGCCCTCGCGCGGTTCCAGGAAGGCGGCGGGCAGGAGCGCGGACGGCGGGCCGGAACTTTGAACGTGCCGGGGATCGTAGGGCTAGGTAAGGCGACCGAACTTTCCCTCGCCGACCGGGACGCGGAAGCGCGCCGATTGACCGATCTGCGCGACTGGTTTATGGAACGCCTGCTGACGATTGTTCCCGGCGCGCGTATTAACGGCAGCAGGATGCAGCGTCTGCCCAACAACATTCATTTTTGCCTGAGCGGGATGGACGGCGAACCCCTGCTCCTCGCGCTGGACGCGGCGGGAATTTGCGCGTCGGCTGGCTCGGCGTGTTCCGCAGGTTCTACCGAGCCGTCGCACGTCCTGAAGGCGATTGGGCTGGACCGCGAGGTGGCGCGCGGCGCGTTGCGCCTGACTCTGGGCCGCGCCACCACGCCCGAAGCGCTGGGGTACGCGCTGATAACGCTCGCCGACGCTGCGCGCGACCTGCGCGGTTTGTCCTACGCGGGGGCGGCGCGGTGAAAAGGCGCAGAACGGGGATTTATTCCCGTTCTGCGCTCGTTCGTCCCGCTTCGCGCGATCACACAGGGCTGACAGGCCGTTTTTAGCGACTGCGCGCTGGTCTGCAACTGCAAGCGGGATTGCTAGAAGTTGTAAGTTAATGCCGTGCGGGAGTTTTTTTGTAGGGAAGAGGAAGGAATTCGCTTGACAAACTCGCGAACAGGCCTTATAATACCCCTAACAACCGCAAATTTGACTGCTTGACGCAAACAAACTGTGTGAACAAAAGAACGAAAAGGCGTCGCGTTTACTTATCCGCGCTGCGCCCACGCGCCTGGAAATTTGGTTTGCATACCGCTCGCACTCGCCTTTTTCTACTCTGGCGAACCGAAGCGACGCCACGCAAGACAATTCGGCTTTCATGCCGCTGGCGATTTTTTCAGGTTGGTCGCGATCGGCGCCTTCCACGCCTTTTTCGGCGGGCGCGGAGCGTGACAGAGGAGGGGAGAACCATGCAAACTCGCTGCAAGGTGACCGGCCCGCCCGAATTCGCCAAACACAGTCTGTGAAAAAATGCACGTAGTTTGCAAGCGAACCACGCGCCACAAAAACGCCCCGACCCCGCACAAGAAGAGGAGTGGCTATTGATGAGCAATAAAACCGCCGTTCTGGAACGCCCGCGCGTCCTGCCCCGTGACTCGCGTTTCGACGCCAGTTCCCCCGCTTCGGAACTCCCCGAAGAGGATGTGGACGAATCGTTTGAGCATGAGCCGAGCGACGACCTGCTGCATTTGTACGACAGCAGTCTGGCAGGCGCGGACGCCGACGAAGCGGAGGAAAGCGCCGTCGCGCCCGTCCTCGATGTCACGACCAGCGCGACCCTGCGCGCCACTCCCGCCTCCCGCCTGCTTGCCAGCGACGACAGCCCCCGCAACGACGAAAGCCTGCAAGTCTGGATGAGCCGGGCGCGCGGCGCGCAGCTGCTCACCGCCGATGAGGAAATTCGGCTGGCAAGAGCCGTGCAGCGCGGCGACAAAGCGGCCAAAGACAAACTCACCGAAGCCAACCTTCGCCTCGTGGTTTCCATCGCCAAAAAGTACAGCGTGCGCGGCATTCCGCTTCCCGACCTGATCC
>JBBRNU010000691.1:0-2640 GCA_038230115.1 Chthonomonadales bacterium
TCTTCCGCGTTCAGGTCGTTCAGCAGCCTCCGCCCATGCTGTCGCAGCCGAACCCGAACGTGGCCCCGGCGATCCCGCTCCCGGAAGGTCTGCCCAAAGCGATTGGCAATGGGGGCGGACAGGGGCTGCAAACGCCGCGCGCCATGACGACGAACCGCGCGCCGATGGCAGTCAATACCGGAGGAAGCGGCGCGATTTCGCCCCGCCGCGACGGGGGCGCTCCGCCGGACTGGAAGGGCGGTCGCAACGATCCTTGCTGGTGTGGCAGCGGCGAGAAGTACAAGAAGTGTCACGGCAAGTAAGGCGCGCAGCGTCCCGCGTTCGGCCCCTTCCCATCGTCCAACGGCGGGGAGGGGCTTTTTCTCTGCGCCCTCTGACGAAAATTTCGCCGTATGGCGTAACGCAGCGAGGCGCAAATTCGGTTGGCGGAGGATTGGAGAATTTTGAAGGACGCAAGAGAATAATTGGAAACGGAAACGCGGACAGGAAGTCGAGACGACGGGCGCGAATCAGGTATTATACAAAAAGAGGGCCAGGCAACTTGCTACGGATGCCCTCCTGCTCGTCGAAAAGGGTAGAACGGGAATAAATCCCCGTTCTGAAACGCACAGACCACCTGCGTGGCCTGCAATGCCGATGCGCCAAATCATGTCTTCAGCGCAGAAGCGCCCTAGCGTGTCTGCATCGCCGAAGCGCCAGATCGTGTTTAGCCCGCGCAGGCGGGCTTTGCGTTTCAGAACGGGGTTTCAATCCCGTTTGATGGTCTGTGCGTTTCAGAAGGGCATTCCTGCCCGTGTGTCAGGCGAGCGGGCTTGAGTGGCAAGTTGGGTAAGGGCAGGCCATCGCAGTCAAGACAAAAACGAATCAGAGGGAAGCGCCGGAAACGAGTTCAACGGAAGAGGCGGGACGGGCGCGGGCGGCGCTGGTTTTGGCCCGGCTTGAAAACTTGTATGGCGTGGCGCGATGGCACGCTCGGCTCGATCCGCTCGACGAACTGGTGGCCTGCATTCTGTCGCAGCACACGTCGGACGCCAACTCGTTTCGCGCCTTCGACCGCTTGAAACGGGAGTTCCCAACCTGGGAAGCGGTTCTTGAAGCGGACACGCGCGACATCGCGGACGCGATTCGTTCTGGCGGCCTGGCCGACAGCAAAGCCCCGCGCATTCAGGCCGTCCTGCACGCCATTGAAGCGAAGGTTGAAGCGGAAACTGAGGCCGGAGGCGAGATCGAAGTGAAGTCGAAAGCGGGGATTGACCCGGAATCGGGCATGAGCGCGAACGGCATTTCGCTGGATTTTCTAGAGACGCTGCCCGACGACGAAGCCCGCGCGTACCTCATGGCGCTGCCCGGAGTCGGCCCCAAGACGGCGGCGATTGTGTTGTGCTTCGCGATGGGACGCCCGGTTTTGCCGGTAGACACCCACGTTTTTCGCGTGGCATGGCGGCTGGGCCTGATCGAAAAGAAGATTGGCGAGGCCAAAGCGCACGACGCCCTGCAAGCGCAGATCGCTCCGGAAGACACGTACCGTTTTCATGTCGCCTTGATCACGCACGGGCGGCGGATTTGCCGCGCGCCCACGCCGCGCTGCCCGGAATGTCCGCTGACCGACCAGTGCCGCTACTATCGCGAGCATCCCGAACTGCATAGCCCGCCGCGCCCGGATTGAAACCCTGCTCAGAAGAGAGAACGGGTATTCATTCTTGGTCTAAAAGGCGGCGAACGGGATTGAAACCCCGTTCTGAAACGCAAGCCCGCCTGCGCGGGCTAAATATACGTTCTGCACTCGCCTGCCTGCATGGGCTGAAGGCGCACCCGGTCTCATTGCCTCCACAATCTGGAAACGGTTGGCGGAGCGGCATTGCAGGCCACGAAGGTGGTCTGTGCATTTCAGAACGGGGTTTCAATCCTGTTCTCTTCCCGTTCTCGGTTCGTTATAAGACGGCGAAAATAAAAAACCGCCTTTCGCTTTGTATCGTAACTGCATTATGGCAACATTGGAGCAATCTGCAAAACCGGCCTTGCCGACGGGAACCATTACCCTGCTGTTTACCGACATCGAGTCGTCGTCGCGGCTCTGGGAACAGCACGGCGACCGCTTTATCCCCGTCTGGCAGGCGCACGACGCCATCGTTCGGGATGCGATTGCGCGCTTCAATGGCTATGAGGTGAAATCCGAGGGCGACTCGTTCATGATCGCCTTTCCCGACGCCGCTTCCGCCCTCCACTGCGCCCTCTTCGCGCAGGCCGCGCTCGCCCGCTATCCCTGGCCCCCCGATATTGGCCCGCTGCACGTTCGCATGGGGCTGCATACCGGCGAGCCGTTCGTGCATGGCACGGATTATTACGGCCCCATCGTCAACCGCGCCGCCAATATCTGCGCCGCCGCGCATGGCGGGCAGACCCTGCTTTCCAACGAGACGCGCCATCATCTGGGCGAATATCTGGACACGAAAATCACGTTCCAGGATTTGGGCGATCAGCGGCTCAAAGACATGGGCGCCCCGCAGCGTCTGTTTCAAGCGCAGCATCCGAGCGTCGCGCCGCGCGCCTTTCCCCCGCCCCGGACGCTCGACGGCCAGCCCAACAACCTGCCGATCCAGCGCACCAGTTTCGTGGGCCGCGCCAAAGAAATCGAGCGCA
>JBBRNU010000692.1:0-2636 GCA_038230115.1 Chthonomonadales bacterium
ATTCGGCGCGTGGGTGGCGGCGAATTTTCGGCGCTCCGGTCGCGGCGATCCTGGTCAAAGATTTCAAGTATCTGCGCCGCGACAACGTGCTGCTTTCGCAACTCACGATGCCGCTGATTTTGTTCCTGGTTCCGTTCCTGCTCTCGTTTCAGGACTCGTCCGTGCCGTTTCACGACGAGATGTACCCGTTCGCCGTCCTGATGACCGGCGTCATTCTTTTCATGCAGACCAGTATTTTGTCGTTGTCGTCCATCGGGCTGGAGGGCCGCAGTTTCTGGCTGCTCCGAACCGCGCCCCGCAGCGGGCTGACGCTGCTATGGGCCAAATTTCTGTTGAGCGCGCTCGTTTCCATCGCAAGCGGCCTGATCCTGTCCCTGTTTTCGGCCCTGGTCTTTCGAGTCGGGTGGGCCGTCGCGTTCTGGCAGGCGGTGTTGGTGATTATCGTATCGGGCGCGCTGTGCGGGTTGGGCGTCGGCATTTCCGCCGCGTTCCCGCGCTTCGTCTATGAAAACCCCGCGCATCGGGTCAGCGCGTGGGCCTTGATCCTGGGCTTTTTCGCAACGACCGGCTATCTGACCGTGAGCGGGCTGCTCTTCGGGCTGACGTGGTATCTGGGATCGCAGCCCGAATGGCGCGCGCAGTCGTTCTTGATTTACGGCCTCGGCGTCGGCCTGTTTCTGGCCCTGACCGTCGTCAGCATTGTCTTTCCGATGGCTCTGGGCGCGCGTCGTCTTGAAACGTACCAGTGGGAGCATTAGGCATCCAAATTATGACCATGACAACCAAACCGGATTTGGAGAATGCAGAGCAGGGAAACGCGCCGCGACGACCGCTTTCTTTGCTGACGCGGGGGCTGCTCGCGGCGGCGGTCGTGGCCGGACTGCTGGGGCTAAGGCCTCTCCTGGCGTGGCAGCGCACGGGGCAGGAACAGGCGGTCAGCCTGACCAATCTGCGCCGTCTGGCGGTCGGGCTGCAGCAATACGCGCAGGATTGGGACGGGCGCGCAATGGCCCCGGCCCTGCGAATGCCGGACGGCCAGTGGCGCACCTGGGTAGACCCGATGCGCGCCTATGTTTCGCGCACCGCCTTCAACAATCCCGCCAATCGCGTGCCGCCCAGCGAGTCGCCCGTGCGTCATCCGACCGACGGCTATACGATTTACACGTCCTACGCGCTCAACCGCCGGTTCTGGAATACGTTCGGCCCCGGCTCGTTTCCACTCGAAAATCTCGAACTGCCGGGCCAGACCGTGTTGTTCGTCGAGGCCGGCCCGATGTGGCGCAGTCCGCGCGCCGCCTCGCCCGCCGCGCCGCCCATCGCGTATCTCGATTACGGCGACACGACCGACCGTTACCGGAATCTGTACCCCTATCCCGCGCCGCACAATGGGCGCATGGCCGTTGTCGCCGCCGACGGGCATGGCGTCGTCGTCACGGTCGAACACTATGCGCCGGGCGCGCACGACACGCAGTACGGCAGACTCGGCGGCAGCCTCTATAACTGGAACGGCGGGCATCCCAACCAAGAAACCGACCGCCCCGCCCACGAGTAATCTTTTTCGACTAGCTGTTGGAAAGTTAAACTTCAGCGGCGTTTGCGGCGAGATTTCCGCTTGGGCGAGAGTTGGTTTCGCAACAGACCCGCAATGCGCGACGCGAGGAAAACACCCGCGAGAACGCCTCCTACCCCGACCGCCTGCTTCGAAACAGCGGTTCCGGCCTGCGTCGCCTGCCCCATCGCCTGCGAAACCCGCAGTTCGACCAGTTCCATCGTATCGGACGCGCGCCCGACCGTGTTGGCGGCCAGATCGCCCAAATCCTGCACCTGACTTTTGGCGTCGGTTAGCAACGGCAGCACGCCTCCAATCATCCGGGCGATGAGAAACCCGCTGATCGCCAGACCGAGCGCGGCCCACACAAACGCAAACCCTGAAATCGCGTACCAAATGGTCATGCTTCGCTTCCTGACATCACGTCATTTGCCTATCTGCACAATGGACAATGGGAGTGTTTGTTGGAAAATTTCGCCTTGAATGCGAGAGGCCGGATGCCCCCGAATTTCGCGCAGTACGGACGCGAGGCGGCGCGGGTTTGTTCCCGTTCTTGGCGGTTCGCTTGACTGTTGGGTCGCCTTCCGCGCTCGTCGCTCCCATTTGCGAACCGTCGTCAAGGACGCCTTGGATTGCGAGCGAACGATTGCAAACGAAATGCAAATCGCCCCGTATCGCCCCCAATATTGCGGAACCTTCTTTCCGCCGCCCCCGTCTGCCGTGCGTGATGAGCGCTGACAACGACGACGGCCTTTCTTTCACATTCAAAAGTGAATAACGAACACGGGTGCGGCCCTGATTGTCCATCCGTTGCAGACCACGAGCGTCCGGGCAGACCAAGCCTCCTGTGGCTTAGTCTGCCTCGACGCTCTATGTGTTGCTAGGGAAACCGGATTTCCCACGACACGCCGCAACAAAACAAAGCGGAAAAAGAGAAACGGCTTCCAACGGCAGAGCGACCGGCTCGCCGTCCAACCGCGCGTATGACGCGCCGCACTCTTAGGAACGCACAGGGAGACCCACGTCCATGATGGCATCCGCTCCGGCGACACGACGCGCCGCCTTCAGCAAGCATTCGCCCCAAACC
>JBBRNU010000693.1:0-2635 GCA_038230115.1 Chthonomonadales bacterium
GAAGTATTACAATAACAACGTGGTCGCCACGCTCAACGTGCTGGACACGATGCGGGCCTACAACATCAAGCATTTCGTTTTTTCTTCCTCCTGCGCCACGTATGGCAACCCGCAGTACGTGCCGATGGACGAAAAACACCCGCAGGCTCCGATCAACCCATATGGCGAAACCAAGTTTTTCGTGGAACATATCCTGCGCGCCTTCGACCGCGCTTATGGCTTGCGCTTCACGGCCCTGCGCTACTTCAACGCGGCGGGAGCCGACCCGAAGGACGGCATCGGCGAGAGCCACGACCCGGAAACCCACCTGCTGCCCCTAATTTTGCAGGTGGCGACCGGCAAGCGCGCCAACATCCGGGTTTTCGGAACCGATTACGACACGCCGGACGGAACCTGCATCCGCGACTACATTCACGTTCTCGATCTGGCGCAGGCGCATTCGCTGGCCCTCGACCGCCTGCGAAACGGGGGCGACAGCGACTTTTACAACCTGGGCAGCGAGCAGGGGTATTCGGTGCGCGAGGTCATCGCGACCTGCGAAAAAGTCACCGGCAAGGCCATTCCCGCGATTGACGAGCCGCGACGCGAGGGCGACCCGCCGCGCCTTGTCGCCAGCGCCGCCAAAGCGAAAGCGCAGTTGGGCTGGAAACCGACGTACCAGAACCTGACCGACATCGTTGCAACCGCCTGGGATTGGGAACAGCATCGGCGGTATTGACGCGATTTTCCGGGGCAATCGAAAACGGGGACGGAGAAAAATCATGAAGGGAATTGTGCTTGCCGGGGGTTCGGGAACCCGCCTGTATCCGATCACGCAGGCGATCTCGAAGCAGTTGCTGCCGATTTACGACAAGCCGATGATCTATTACCCGCTGTCCACGCTGATGCTGGCGGGCCTGCGCGATATTCTCCTCATTTCCACCCCCACCGACCTGCCCAGTTTTCAGCGCCTGTTCGGGGACGGCGGGCAGTATGGCCTGAACATCGAATACGCCGCGCAGCCCAAACCGGAAGGGTTGGCGCAGGCGTTTCACATCGGCAAAACGTTTCTGGACGGCGGGCCGGCCTGCCTCGTACTCGGCGACAATATTTTCAACGGCGATAGTTTGCCCCAGCAATTGCGGCAGGCCGCCGGTCGTAACGAGGGCGCGACGGTCTTTGGCTATCGCGTGAAAGACCCGGAGCGCTATGGCGTCATGGAATTCGATTCGACCGGCAAAGTTCTCTCGCTGGAAGAAAAACCCAAACGCCCAAAGTCCGATTACGCCGTCGTCGGGCTGTATTTCTACGACAATCAAATCACCGACATCGCCGCTGACATCAAGCCCTCGCCGCGCGGCGAACTGGAAATTACCGATGTCAACAACGTGTATCTAGAGCGCGGGCAGCTGCGGGCCGAGCGATTGGGGCGCGGCAGCGCGTGGCTCGATACCGGCACGCACGAGTCGCTGCTGGAGGCCAGCAATTACATCGCGGCGATCGAGCATCGGCAGGGCTTGAAAGTAGCCTGCCTGGAAGAAATCGCGTACCAGTGCGGCTACATCACCGTCGAGCAGGTGTTGGCGCAGGCCGCACGGCTCGCCAAAACCGAGTACGGCGAATATCTGGTGCGCCTGGTCACCGAAAGGCCCGATCCCTGCGATGCCTGACGCCGCCGACAGTCTGGGCGTCCCCGACGCGAACGGCTATATCGTGCGCCGCATGACGCGCGCCGATCTGGACACGGCCTTCGGCTTTTGCATCGAAGAGGACTGGAACCCCGGTCGGCACGACATGGATAGTTTTTTCGCGACCGACCCGAACGGCTTTTTCCTCGGCGAATTGAACGGCGAACCCGTCGGCTCGATTTCCGGCGTGCGCTACGACGAAACGTTCGGTTTCATCGGCATTTACATCGTGCGCCCGCTCTTTCGCGGCCAGGGCTACGGCCTGCGCCTGTGGAACGCCGCCATAGACTATCTGAGCGCGCGGAACATCGGATTGGACGGCGTAATCGCGCAGCAGGAGAATTACCGGCGCGCGGGCTTCCATTTCGCCTATCGCAACGTGCGGTATGCGGGCGTCGGGGGCGGCGCTGTCCCGAAAGAATGCGCGCTGCTCGCGTCCGTCCCGTTCGAGACCCTCGCGGCCTACGACGCGCTTCATTTTCCTGCCGCCCGTCCGCAATTTCTGCGGGAGTGGATTCGCCAGCCGGAAGCGACCGCGCTGGGCGTCGTCGAAGCAGGCGCGCTGGTTGGGTACGGCGTCATCCGGGCGCGGCAGGAGGGCTTTCATATTGGCCCGCTCTTCGCCGACACGCCCGAAGTTGCGGACGCGCTGTTTCGCGGACTGGGCGCGCAGCGACCCGGCGCGACGATTTTCATAGACGTCCCCGAAATCAATCCGACCAGCCTGCGCCTTGTCGCGCGTTATGGGCTGAAGCCCGTCTTCGAAACTGCCAGAATGTATACCGGCGCACCGCCCCCCCTGCCCTACGCGCAGATTTACGGCGTCACGACGTTTGAGTTGGGGTAAAAGCGAGCGCGTTTGCCGGGAGTTGAAAACCCTCGGCGCAAATGGCGGCGTTTGCCGGAGGTTGAAAACCCCCGGCAACCAAAAACAAGCGTCCTGCGGACGCGCAATTCGCTCCCGCCAA
>JBBRNU010000694.1:0-2626 GCA_038230115.1 Chthonomonadales bacterium
GGGGGGGGGGGTGGGGGGCCCCCCCCCCCGGCTCCGAGATACACCGGAACCTGGGCGAGATCGGGCAGCGGGTCAGGCGTCAGGGGAACCATCGCGCGCAGCAGAACGGCCCCGGCGAGCGAGCCGGGACGCAGGAGAAGCAGGCTGGCGGCGATATTCGCGCCGTTGGAATAGCCGAGCGCGACGACTTTTCCCGCGTCGAAGTCATAGACTGGGGCAATTTGGGCGAGGAAGTCCGCCAGTTCGTTGGTCCGAAAATGCAGGTCGTCGAGATCGAACACGCCCTCGGCCAGACGGCGGAAGAAGCGCGGCGCTCCCCGCTCCAGAACCTTGCCGCGCACGCCGAGCCGATTGGCGACCGGCCACAACTGCGCGCCCAAATCCAGCAGATCGTTTTCGTCGCCGCCCGTGCCGTGCAGCAGCAGGAGCGTCGGCGCGCTCGCGACATCCGGGGCGGGCAGGAACCGATGCGTGAAGTCCACTTGAGGCGGCTGGCTCATGGCGCGGCTTGCGGCGTCGGCAGCGGCGGCAGCGACCGCTCGATTTCGGCCCGTGACCCCTCGTACTGCGGCGGCAGTTTCAGGGCCGCGCCGAGCGTTTCGGGCGTCTCGTCGGTCGCAAAGCCGGGAACGTCCGTGGCGATTTCAAACAAAACCTGCCCCGGCGTCCGGTAATAAATCGAATGAAAATACGACCGATCCATGACCGGCGACACGCTGTAGCCTAACCGGGACAGGTCGTGCAGCCAATGTTCCTGCTGCGGGTCGTCGGGCGTGCGGAACGCGATGTGATGCACGACGCCCGCGCCCATCGCGCCGCGCGCTCCCGCAGGCGCGACAACGATGTCGAGCGTTTGTCCGGGCGCATTCGCGCCGTCTTCGCCAATAACGTAGCGCCGTCGGTTGTCCGCCTCGCCTGCCAGACGATAGCCCATCGTGTCCGTCAGCAGGGCGTCAGTGCGCGCTGCGTCCGTCAATTCCAGCGTGACGCCGCGAAAGCCGCGAATGGCGACTTCGGCGGGAACGCCCGCGCCCGTCCAGCCCTGTCCGCCCGGCGCGGTCGGCGGCGCGATCAGTTCGAGCTTCATGCCGTCCGGGTCGTGAAACGCCAGCACGGTTTCGCCAAATCGCGTCATTTCTTCCGTTGCGACGTCATGCTGGCGCAGGCGGTCGCGCCAGTAGGCGAGCGCGTCGGGCGGAATGGCGAAGGCGGTTGTGGTGGCCTGCCCGGTTCCCTGCCGTCCGCGCGGCGCTCCGGGCCACAAGAAAAAGGTCATGATGGTTCCCGGTCGCCCCAGGTCATCGCCGTAATAGAGATGATAGGAGCCGGGATCGTCGAAGTTTACGGTGCGCTTGACGAGCCGCAGACCCAGCAGGCCGGTGTAAAAGGCGACATTGGCGTTCGGGTCGCTGGCAATCGCCGTAACGTGGTGCAGACCGAGCAGACGGGCGTTCATCGCAAATCCCTGCCTTTCACGTAATTGCTATTCTGTCAGACACGGGGTCGAAACCCTGGTCTGGAATTGGAAAGCCTCCCTGCGCGGGTTGAATGCCACCCTTGCTCGATCGGGGTCTCAACGCGGAGCAATCAGCATGATTTACGCATGACGAAAGAATTTGTTGTCGCCCTTATGCGGCGGGCGGGTTCGGAATGTGAAAGCCGATCATCACCGAGGCCGAAGTCGTGACCGTGTAATGCGCGCTGGCGTCGAAAGTATCTGTGCTGACGCGCACGACGGCGTTGGGGTCCAGCGCAATCACGCGGTTGTCGGCGGCCTGTCCAAGCAGCAAACGAGTCGCGATTTGCAGCGCGTCGGGCAGGCGATGGAGCGGGATGCCCTCGCGCTGCAAAGTCTGCTGCTGGTCAGCGGGCAGAATCGCCCACGCATTCGCGAAAAGCGTCTGGTTCGCCCCCGGCGTCTTCAACACACGAGAGGCTTCCGGGAAGGTCGCAGCGGACGGTACGCTATCGTTGTCCTGAAGCGTCCGAACTTCGGCGCGCGTTCGCTCTAATTCCACGCCCAACTTCGCCAGCACGCGCCCGGCCAGCCCTTCCCCCTCGCGGATCATTCCCAGCAGCAGGTGTTCCGTACCGATGTACTTGTTGCTGAGTTGGCGGGCCTCGTCATATGCCAGGTCAATCACGCGCTTGGCGCGGGGCGTGAGCTGCATATCCTGCCCCAGCCGCCCGTCGCCGCGCGCGACCTGCCGCTCGACTTCGCTGCGAACACGTTCCAGCGACACGCCCATGCGATCCAATATCCGCGCCGCTACGCTGCCATTTTCGCGGGTCAGGCCGAGCAGCAGATGCTCGGTGGAAACGTAATTTTCGCCCAGCCTTCTGGCCTCTTCCTGTGCAAAAAACACGAGGCGCCGCGCCCGTTCTGTAAACCGCTGCCACATAGTCTTCGCTTCCTTTCGTTCCCTGCCTCATATGTCCGTCTCTGTCTGCCTGTTGCCGATAAAGACGGGACCTTTCGCCCGAACGTTTCGCCCGCAGCGTAGTTTTTCGCCAGGCCCGCGCAAATTCCTGCTAGAGCGAAGAGCGGGTTCAACCTTCTAGCTTTTGAGAGAAGGCCGCCTAACCCCCCGGCCCCCTTCCCCACCGGGGAAGGGGGTGACTAAAC
>JBBRNU010000695.1:0-2626 GCA_038230115.1 Chthonomonadales bacterium
CAAGGCGCTGGTCGGGGCGACCGACAGCCCGGTCAACAAAGCGCGCTGCGAATGTTTCGGCTGTCTGGCCGGGTTCACGCAGGCGTCGCTGGAGCGCGCGACCGACCGGCTGTTGGAAGAAGGCTATCTGCGGCGCAATGACGATGATGAGTACCGCCGCCTGTTCGTGACGGATTTCGGCCAGCGCAAGCTGGATTCGGGCGAAGGCATCCTGCTCAATCCGAACCGCGTCAATACAAATCGCAGCGCATCCGTAACGCGCCAGCCTACGCGCGGCGAACGGCCTGACGCAACCTCCGCGCCTGCGGGCGAAGGCGGAACTTCGCCCGCGCCTGCCATTGTATTGACGCCCGACGAGGACGACCGCTTCGAGCAGTTGCGGGCGTGGCGGCGCGTCAAGGCGGAGCGGCAGCGCGTGCCGCCGTATGTAATTTTTCACGACGCCGTGCTGCGCGAGATCGCCCGCGCCAATCCCGACTCGCTGGAAGCCTTGAGTTTTCTGCCGGGCATCGGCCCCAACAAACTGCAAGCGCACGGCCCGGAACTGCTGGAATTGCTGCACGGCGCGGCGCAGGAGACGACAAGCGAGGAGAGCGACGATGCGACCGAGACCGGCGCGTGAAGCCGTGACAGCGACAACCGGCGTTCGGCCAAAATTCCCCCTGGTTTGCTTCGGGGCGCTTTTCGCCGCCTGCCTGCTTCCACTTTTGGGGCTTGCGCCGCGTGGCGAAGGGCAGGAGCGGGCAGGGGCAGGCGGGCCGGTTGGCGGACGGATTCAGTGCGCCAACCTCATTTATGCCGGGAACAAGACCTCGCAGTGCTTCAGCGACCGCTTTTTGCAGCGCGCGGGCATGGAAACGCGCATTCCGACCGAGCCGCACTTTATCAAGACGCGCCTGGATGGCCGCGATCTGACCAATTATCCCTTCGCGATCATGACGGGCGAGGGCGGATTCGTCCTGAGCGCGCGGGAGCGAATGCAGCTGCATTACTACCTGACGCACGGCGGGTTTCTGCTGGCGTCGGCGGGTTGTTCCGACCCGCTCTGGATACACTCGTTTCGGGCCGAGATTGCGCGCCTGTTCCCCAATCAGCCGCTCGCCCGCCTGCCGCGCAGTCACCCGCTTTTCCGCATGGTCTACAAAATAGACACGCTGGAAACCACGCACCACCTGAACGGCAAGACCGAAGCCGCGCTGGAAGCCCTGACGCTCAAGGGCCGCATCGTCTTGATTTACTCTCCGAACGGCCTGAACGACACGCAGCACGCCGAAAACTGCTGCTGCTGCGGCGGCGACGAGATTGACCGCGCCGAATTCATCAACGTCAACGTCCTGGCCTACGCCCTCCTGCGCTGAAACGGCCTGCGCGACTGGCAGGAAAGCGGCGCCGCCGCCTGAATTGGCGACGCCCGCGCTTTTTTCGTTCCGCTTTCAAGGAGACTGGAAATGTGGACTGGCGACGCTGGATAAAACTTTATCCGTTTGCGCTTCTCGTTCTGCTGGCTTACCTGCCGGTTTTCATGTTGGCGAGCCACGCGCAACGACGCCTTCATATTTCTCCGTCTCAGGTCGAAGTGGACATTGGCGGCTGTTCTGGCGAAGACATGGCAATGCAGGCGATTGCCGAAGAAATCAAAACGCGCCCGCAGATTCGAACTATCATCGTCTGCTACAGTTGTAGCTGGCTGGCCTGGTTTGGCCCCGAAGATGACATGGACAATGGTCGTTTGAAATACGACCGAAAATTCCATGCGCTTCAATATTCTTCTGGAGATGGCACGCCAAGCGGCCCTTGCACAAACGGCCCCTGGGACGGGGTAAGCGATGAGATCATCAACCGGGTAGCGGAGACGCATGGCGGCAGCGATGACGTTAAAAAATTCGGTGCGCGGTGGGGCGGTATCTAATCGTTTTGCGCGGGTTTGCCAGGCGTTCCTGGCTTGACGCCTGTGTTATACTGTACTCACGGGCGGGACGACTTACGAGGCGCAAGGGAAACGGAGTTTGACAGCATGGCGCAGGCGAAAATCTTTGAAGGAACCTGGGAAGAGTTGACGGCCCATGCCGACGAGTTCCGCACGCACCCAAAACTGACCCTCATTGTTCCAGAAACGAGCGAACAGGTCGCCAGCCGCTACCGGGCCGACCTGACGCCGGACGAGCGAATACGAATGCTCGACGCGCTGGCCGAGCGAAACCGGCATATTCCCGCCCTGCCGGAAACAGCCTTTGACCGCGAAAGCCTCTACGCCGACGACGAAGAGGCAGGTTCCCGCTGATGGCTTTCCTCGCGGATACCAACGTCGCCGCCCGCCGCGTCCTCACCCAAGACCCCGCGCACGCCGAGATCAAACGCGCCATAGACGCTCTGCTCCGGCGCGGCGAAACGGTTGCCATCACCGCCCAGACCCTTGTCGAGTTTCAGGCGCTCGCCACCCGCCCGCGCGAAGCCAACGCGCAGGCGCGGGACATGGAGGCCATCTTTCCGCTGCTGGACGAAACGCCTGCAGTCTACGTCCGCTGGTGTGCGCTCATGGAGCGCTATGACGTGCGCGGACGCCAGGTCTACGACGCGCGACTTGTGGCCGTGATGCTCGCGCACGGCGTCACCCGCGTTCTCACCG
>JBBRNU010000696.1:0-2622 GCA_038230115.1 Chthonomonadales bacterium
ACGCGCTGCGAGCAGGGGACGAGAAGAGAACGGGAATAAATCCCCGTTCTGAAACGCTAGCCCGCGCAGGCGGGCTAAATGCGGCGCTGACTGAAGAGACGCTCTAGCTTATTTACCTGCACGGGCTGAAAACGCGTTACCTTCGCAATCTAAAAACGTATTGGCGGAGCGGCATTGGCCTTTAGCCCTCGAAGGAGGGCTTCGCGTTTCAGAACGGGGATTTATTCCCGTTCGCCCGGTCGCGGCGTTTCAATAAATTTTAATCCCGACATGCGAGCAGGCGAACCTCAGGCGCAAAACGTTTCCGATTCATTTTATTTCGAAGGAGAAGCCGTTGAAGCGGGTGGTCAGTATCAGCCTGGGGTCGTCCCGGCGCGACAAAAAAGTGGAGGCCAACTTCTTCGGCGAGGCCTTTGCGATCGAGCGCATCGGAACCGACGGCGACAAGGCCAAGTTCCGCCAACTCGTCGCCGAACTCGACGGCAAGGTGGACGCTTTTGGCGTGGGCGGCTGCGACATTTATCTGTACGCGGGCCAGAAACGCTACACCTTTCGCGAGGCGTTGGCGCTCATGGCGGGGGCGAAAATCACGCCGTTCGTGGATGGCAGCGGCCTGAAACACACGCTGGAGCGCGAAACCATCGCTTATTTGCAGGATAAGGGGCTGGTCAACTTCGGCGAAAAGTCCGTCCTGCTGGTCTGCGCCGTGGATCGCTTCGGGATGGCCGAGGCGCTCGCGTCGCGCGCCCGCTCGCTCGTGTTCGGCGATATGCCCTACGGTCTGGGCGTCCCGATCCCGATCCGCTCATGGGCGACGGCCCAGACGATTGCGCGCCTCCTGCTGCCCGTCATCGTGCGTCTGCCGATTGACTGGTTTTATCCGACCGGGGCCAAGCAGAACGAGAACACGCCCAAATTCACCCGCTATTTCGACGAGGCCGACGTCATCGCCGGAGATTTCGTTTATATCCGCCGCTACATGCCGCTCGATATGCGGGGTAAAATTGTCCTGACCAACACGACGACCGAAGAGGACGTGGCCGAACTGACGCGCCGGGGCGTGCGCCAACTGATTACGACGACGCCGGTTTTCGAGGGGCGCTCGTTCGGCACAAACGTCATGGAGGGCGTCCTCATCACGCTTCTCAACAAGCCGCCCGCCGCGCTGACCGCGCAGGACTATTTAAGCAAACTGAACGAACTAGGCTGGACGCCGCGCATTCAGGAACTCAATCCCGCGCCGGTCGCCAACGCCGCCCTGCCCGTTTGAAACGTTCGTTTCCGCCGTTTGAAACGTTCTTTTGGAAGTTTGGGAGCGAGAATGCAGCGATTCGCTTTTATTGTGCATCCGATTGACGCGCGGCGCGACGTGGCCCGCAAATACCCCATCGCCCGGCACGTCCCGGAGCGGCTCATCGAGTGGTACATCAAGCAGCGCGACCCGCTCGTGGTCTGCGACGTGACCGGCGTCGAGTCCGCGACCGGCGCGCAGGCCGAGGGCTGGTTCATCGTCTGCCCGCTGACGCCGCGTCAATTGGTAACCCTCCCGCTGGATTTCGTCTGGAACAAGCTGGAGCAGTGCGGGCGGATCGCGCAGGAGTTGGGCGCGGGGATCATGGGGCTGGGGGCGTTTACGTCCATTGTGGGCGACGGCGGCATCACGCTCGCCAGGCGTCTGCCCGGTCTGGCGATTACGACCGGCAATTCCTATACTGTTGCGACGGCCATCGAGGGCGCGAAGCGGGCGAGCGGACTGATGGGCCAGCATCTGCCGGATACGCGCGTGGCGGTGGTCGGCGCGACCGGTTCGATTGGCGCGACCTGCGCCGAAATCATGGCAAGGGAAGCGCGCGAGGTCGCCCTCGTGGGCCGCAGCCTGGACAAACTGGACGCGCTCGCCCGCCGCATTCAGCCCAACAGCCGCGCCCATATTTCGCTGTATACGGATGTGGCCGAAGGTCTGCGCGACGCTGACATTATCATCACGGTGACCAGCGCGGTCGAGGCCGTGATTTTGCCAGAGCATATCAAGCGCGGCGCGGTCGTGTGCGACGTGGCCCGCCCGCGTGACGTGTCGGTGCGCGTAGCCCGCGAGCGCGACGACGTTCTGGTGATCGAGGGAGGCGTGGTGGCGGTTCCCGGCCCGGTCAAGATGCTGCGCCGCGATAAGCCGACGGAAGATTTTCGGTTCGGCTTTCCCGCCGGAACCGCCTACGCCTGCATGTCGGAAACCATCATGCTGGCCCTGGAAGGCCGCTACGAGAGCTTCACGCTGGGAAAAGACGTTTCGGTCGCGCAGGTGGACGAGATTTCCGAAATCGCCGCCCGGCACGGTTTCGCTCTGGCCGGGTTCCGCTCATTCGAGAAAGCCGTCGAGGAGGAAGCGATTGCGCGCATTCGCCGCAACGCTTTCCAACCGCCCGCCGCCCACCCCCTATCGCCCTCCGAAACCGCCGCCTGAGCGCGTCCGGCGTCTATACGGCTTTGGCGTGTTTTTTTGTAGTTTCACGCAGCAGGGGGGGGGCGCAAAGCATTTGGCCGCCCCCCAGGTGCGATGCGGCCCGGGTTTTAGGTCGGCGGGGGTTTGAAAGCGAAGGGGAAGCGCACCAACACGGGACCCGC
>JBBRNU010000697.1:0-2616 GCA_038230115.1 Chthonomonadales bacterium
CGCCGCTCCGCCAAAAAGTTTCAAATCGCGGAGGCGAACGCAACGGAGCGCGCCTTTAGCCCGCATAAGCCTGCGCGCTGTAACGTATCTAGCCCGCGCAGGCGGGCTACGCATTTCAGAACGGGGTTTCAATCCCGTTCTTCGCCCCGTGCGTATAATCCTGAACTGATGAAGGAAACCAACCGTATGCCGAACGTCGCTGAAATCGTCCGCCACCCGCTTGTCGGCGAAAACGCCCCCGATACAACCGTGAACCGGGCGTTGGATCGCGCTGACTTCGCCCTGTCGCAGTTGTGGCAGGACGGCCCCGCCGTCCTGGTATTCCTGCGGCATCTGGGCTGTACGTTCTGCCGCGAGCATACCGCCCAGTTGCGCCGCGACCTGGACACGTTTCGGCAGCACGGCGCGCAAATCGGCTTTCTCACGGTCGGCAAGCCCGAAGACACGACGGCCTACTGCGCCGAGCGCGGGCTGGTCGCGCCGTTCGTCTGCCTGAGCGACCCCGATAAGCGCGCCTACAGCGCTTACGGCTTGTCGCGCGGCAGCGCGGGCGAGCTGTTTTCTCCGCATGTCGTGGCGCGCGGATTTCAGGCCACACTGCACGGCCACATCGTCGGCCTGCCCAAAGGCGACCCCTACCAGATGCCCGGCGTCTTCATCGTGGATCGAACCGGCGTCGTGCGCTACGCCCATCGCAGCCGGGACGCCGCCGACAACCCGCCCAACGCCGACCTGTTCGCCGTCCTCGCCGCGCTCTAACCCCGCTCACGCCGCCAGTACACGCCCGTCCAGTCAATCGTGACGATCTCTTCCGTGATGCCGTGCTGGTCGCGATAGTCGTGAACGGCGCGGCGGCAGGGTTCCAGACCGCCGTAATCGTCAATCACGACGAACCCGCCCGGCGACAGTTTGGGGTACAGGCTGGTCAGGGCGTCGAGGGTAGATTCGTACATGTCGCCGTCCAGCCGCATCAGGGCCAGTCTCGCGATGGGCGCGGTCGGCAGCGTGTCGCGAAACCAGCCTTTGAGGAACTTCACCTGCGCGTCCAGCAGGCCGTAGCGCGCGAAATTCCCCTGCACTTCTTCCAGTGAAACGTTCAACTCGCTCATCGTGTGGTAGGGAATCGCAGCGTCGTCGGGGTACTTTTCGGCGTTGGGCGGCGGCAGGCCCGCGAACGAGTCGGCCACCCAGACCGTGCGATCCGTCACGCCATACGCCTTCAAAATCGCCCGCAGGAAAATCGAGGCCCCGCCGCGCCAGACCCCGGTTTCAATCAGGTCGCCGGGAATGTCTTCGGCCAGCAGCGTCGCCACGCACTGCTGCAGGTTGTCCAGACGCGGGCGGCTGACCATCGTCTGCCCGTACAGCGGCCAGTCCCGGCCTTCAGCGCGCAGGGCGGCGTCGAATTTTTTGGGTCGGACGAGCGACAGCCCGCTCGATTGCAGCGCGCGGGACACGACCCGCCCCGCCAATCCGCCGCCAATCGGAACCACCTCGCGGTCGCCATAAATGAGATTGAGCAGGCAGCGCTTCATCAAATCCAGATACAAGTCGCGCCCGGTTTCCATTCCGCTCTCTGTTCCGCTGTTCATACATTCCCCAAATACAAAATGCCAATTCGCTCGCCCGGTTTTCGCAGTAAAAAGGGCTGTCAAGGCGAACACAAAACTGCGGTCAGCGGGCCATCGCCGCAATCAAGTCGGCGTACTTTTCGGCGACGAATTTGCGCTTCACTTTCAGCGTGGGCGTCAGTTCGCCGCCCTCGATGCTGAACGGGTGCGGGACGAGATCAATGCGCTTGATTTTTTCGTAGTCGGCCAGCCCGGTCGTCTGCTTGTCCACCTCGCTCTTGAAAAACTTCTTCACGTCCGGGTGCGCGACCAGACCGGCGATGTCGCTGACCGGCAGCTCCTGCGACTTGGCCCACGCCGCCAGTTTGTCGAAGGCCGGAACGACGAGCGCGGTCACAGTCGCCTGCTTGTCGCCGAGCAGCACGGCTTCGGCGATGTAGGGGCTGTGCTTCAACAGAATCTCGATGGGCTGCGGCGCGACTTTCTTGCCGTTCGTCAGGACGAGCAGGTCTTTTTTGCGGTCGGTGATTTTCACGTACCCGTCCGACGATAGCTCGCCGATGTCGCCGGTATGGAACCAGCCCTCGCCGTCAATGGCTTCCGCCGTGTCTTCGGGCCGCTGATGGTAGCCCGCCATGCGCCCCTGCCCGCGCATCAGGAACTCGCCATCGTCGGCGATTTTGAATTCCACCTCGCGCATCAGGCTGCCTACCGTGCCGATCCGCTGCCGATGCGGGCGGTTGATGGCGATGATATTGCATTCCGACAGGCCATAGCCTTCCAGAATTTCGATGCCGATGGCGAGGAAGAAGGTCGCGATTTCGCTGTCCAGCGCCGCCCCGCCCGACACACAGTAGCGCAGCCGCCCTCCCGTCGTGGCCTCGCGCAGTTTCGATAGGACGAGTTTGTCGGCAAGGGCGAGTTTCAGGGCGAGGATCGGCCCCACGCTCCGCCCGGAGGTTCGGCGGCGCATCGCCTCGGTTCCGACGCCCACGCCCCACGCAATGATTTTGCGCTGACGCTCCGGCGCTTTCGCCAATCTGTC
>JBBRNU010000698.1:0-2616 GCA_038230115.1 Chthonomonadales bacterium
CAACTATCTTCTCGCAGCCGCAGCATTCTATCAAACTCGGCGTCGTCTTTCCCGCCGCTGACCCGCCGAGATAATCGGCGCAGCGAACGGCTTTTCGCTTAGGCCCGCTGATCAGGCGCTCCGGGAATTCCGGCCTTGACGAACCGCCCCGCCCGTGCTATACTAGGAGTGGATTTGCTGGCGGGGTGTGGCTCAGCTTGGTAGAGCGCAGCGTTCGGGACGCTGAGGTCGCAGGTTCAAATCCTGTCACCCCGATAACGGTCTGTAAGAACTGGCGCGTTGAATTCCCGGCGAGATAGACTGCTGACAGTCGTTTCGCCGGGGATTTTGCGCTTGGGGCGAAGCCTTTCCGAGGGGAATGTCAGCGCCGCCTTTGCAGGGGCGCGTCGGCAAAGGAGACGGCCTGCCACCCGCTTCCGCGCGCCCTGAAAAAGGGGCTTCCGGCCTGCCGAAAAGTCGCTTTGAACCGGCTTTTTTGCCGACGCGCCGCCCGCCCGCTAGGGCGGAGCAAAAAAAGCGGTTTTTTATCGCGCCGCAAGGCAAAAAAACTTGACAGGTTCGCGCGGCCCCTGTATACTAATCAGGACGGTCTCACGGATTGATGAAGAAGAACGGGCGAAATTGTACGAGCGAGATTTCCGGTGTTTCGGTTTGGTCGAGCCACCCCCTTGTTTGACTTGTTCCGCTCCGGTCGTATTCAGACGTGATATCGGGACGGCGAGGCCCACTGTCCTCGTTTCTTTCTTGGTACGATAAGGAGTTTGGAGACAATGTCAAAGCGCATCTATGTCGGGGGGCTGCCCTACTCGGCGACCGAAGAAGACCTTGAGAATTTGTTTGCGTCGGCAGGTACGGTCAAAGAAGCGACCGTCGTGACCGACCGCTACACCGGCCAGGCCAAAGGCTTCGGCTTTGTGGAAATGGCCTCGGATGCGGAAGCCGACGCGGCGATCAACTCGCTCAACGGCACGCAGATGGGCGGTCGCACGCTGACCGTCAACGAAGCCAAACCGCGTGAAGAGCGGCCTCGCGGCGGCGGTGGCGGCGGCTATGGCGGTGGTGGCAGCGGCGGCGGCTATGGTGGCGGCGGCGGCGGCGGACGCAGTGGCGGCGGCGATCGCGGCGGCAGAGGCGGCGGTGGCGGCTACAACGACCGCTACTAAACCGCGTCCGCGCGTTTAGCGACCCAAATTGCAGGCCCGGCCTGCTCGCAAGAGCGCGCCGGGCCTTTCAACGTTTCGCCTTTGCGATGGATATCCGGGCCGTTTTCCTTTTTTTCCTTCTTCCCGCCTTCCCCGCTCGCGCCTGTCCATTCCTGCCCGCCTGCCAGACCCGCGCCTCGCCCGTCAACTATTCGTTGTCCGTCGCAGTCAATGCCAGCGCCGCCGCGCCCCGCGTTCCGACGAATGCTGCCGGGCCGACCTCTCCCGCTGCCGCGCGCCATGCCCGCCAGTCTTCTGCCGTGATCGCCTCGTCCGGGCGAAACAACAGGTCGGTTTCCGCGCCCAGGGCCAGCCCCATTCCCGCCAGCGTTTGCACGGCTCTGAACGCCGGATGATCGAGCGGAACGTCAATATACCAGTGCAGCGGGACGCCCTCGTTCAGCAGCGTTTGTTGAAACGCGCGGAGGGCGTTCGGGTCGGCGTGCAGCGTGCGCGGCGATAAGTTATGCTCTATGCAATACGCCGCCAGCAGGCCCGCCGATTCGCCGATGTTCCACTCGATGGGATGCAGGCGGTACGCGCCGTTCGTCAGATGGGTGGTCCCCAGGTTCTTGCAGGCGGGCAGCAGGTTTTGCAGGCGAACCGGAACCAGTGCGCCCAGCGGTATCTGAAACGGGCGCGTAGCGACATAAGCGTTCGGCTCGCCATGCCCGTTCTGATGGATGTCGAGGGCGTAATGCCCGACGCCGACCGAATCCGGCATAAACGCCGCTCTCGCCCGCTCGCCCCGGCAGGGCTTGCCCGAAAAATCGTTGACCACGATTTCCGACTCCAGTATGGGACGCACGGATTTGATGCGCCGCGACTCGCGAATGTACGGCTCCGGGGCGCAGCCGTCGGGCGTGTCGAAGACGTCCAGCCGCAGGCGAAACTCCGGGTAACCCCTTTGCGCGCCGGTCGGGTCGTCCTCGCGCGGACACTCGGTTTGCAGCCAGTACGCGAAGCCGCGCGACGCCCGCCGCGCCCGCGCCAGAGTCGCCGCCTGCGCCCCGGCGTCGCCCGCGTTCGCCCCCAGGATATTGCCGCCGTAATAATCGTTGCCCGCCGTGTTGATCATCGCGAGGTCGGCGGGAACGCGCGCGTCGTCGAAGTTCTGCGCCGCCAGGACGCGCCGGTAACTCCACCAGGGAGCCGCGCCCGTAAACATGCCGGTAATCGCGCCGTGCTTGATATGATATTTTTGCAGCGCCTTCAACGCTTCGTAATCGTCGGGCGGCGCGATCACGTTTGCGGCCGCCGTTTCCGGCGACCAGTCGAGCGCGAACGGAAACGTGAACGGCTGCACCCAGTCGGGGCGCGCGGTCGGGGGCGCGTCCCGCTCGCCCGTCTCGTCCCGGCCCTCGGCCCCGACCGTCCAATCCCGCCCCGCCTCGCCGCACAAGGCCAGCAGGTC
>JBBRNU010000699.1:0-2598 GCA_038230115.1 Chthonomonadales bacterium
GGACACTGCGTCCCCGCCCAATCCGCCCGATCCGCCCAACGCCTCCGCTCCGCTTCTGCCGGGCGACAAAAAGCGCGCCGCGAAAATCGGCGCGCTGCTGGGCGTCATGGTTCTGACGTTCCTGATCGCCTGTCCCGGCCCCTGGCTGAACTGGAACGCCTTCTGGAACGGCCTGTATCCAGGGTCGGGCGTGCGCTATGAGTTGTTCGAGCATTCGCGGCAGGGACATGGCCTCGTGTTCGTCAATACCGGCCTGGGCTGGCGCTACAACCTCGAAATTTCCTTGTGCGCGGGGCTGGGGCTGCCGCTGCTTGCGCTCAGTCTGCTTGGCGCGGGCCTGGCGCTCTGGCGGCGTCAGCCCGCCGACGTTCTGCTGCTCGCCTTCCTGCTATTATATTATTTCGTGGCCGGTTTTTCCGCCGTGCGCTTCGCCCGCTACATGCTGCCATTATATCCGGCGCTGTGCCTGCTCGCGGCCCGGCTGGTTCTGCAATCGGCGAAACGCGATATAGCGCGCGGGTTATGGGTTGTCGCCGCCGGTGTTTGCCTTTTCAACGCCTGGCTCAACGTGACGTTCATGCTGAATGGGCCGCTGCAAGGCAAAGACGCGCGCGACGCCGCCGCCGATTATCTGGAGCGCGCAGCCGGGCCAGGCGCGACCGTCGGCTTCGCCACGCTGCCCTGGTTTTATTCGCCGCCGTTGTCGCCGCTCTTCGGGGCCGTGCGCCCGGCCGTGCGCGCTCAGGCCGCGCAGCAAACGCGACGCTTTCGCCTGCTGATCCCGGAAGGCGAGTGGGACGCGCGCGTTCTCGACGCGAAACCCGACTATGTCGTGGTCTCGACTTTGGAAACCGCCGACGCCGTGACCCGTCTTCGCCTGCCCGCCGCCGTGAACTTCATGCGCCGCCTCGAAACCGGCCCCTACACGAAACACATATTCACGCCGATGCTGATGTCCGCCTTCGTTCCGCGAACCGGCGAGGATATCCCGCAGGACATGCTTTACGTCCTGTCCGTCATTACTGTTTACAGAAAAAACTGATTGCCGCGCCTCACGCAATAGGGCTAGACCTTGATGCGTTTCCACCGCCCCAGGCGGAATAAACTGAACGTGAGCAGGCCGCCAATAATTGTGGTGACCATCATCGCGACCCAGGCCCCGCGCGCCTGCCAGTTCAGCTTAAAGACAAGCCAGTAGGTCAGGGGCAGACGCGCCAGCCACATCGTCACAAACGTAATTGCGGTGGGCAGCAGGGTATCGCCCGCGCCCTGCAAGGCTCCGGTCAGCACCATGCCCAGGGCGAGAAACGGCTCGCAGAAGGCGTTGATCCGCAGGTAGTCGGCCCCTAATCGCTGGACGTGCGGGTCTCGTGTGAACAGGCTGGCAAGCGGACTGGCGAACGTGAAAAATACGCACGCCATGACAATCATCACGACAATCGCCTGCCCGGTCGCCGCCCAGCCGTAGCGCTCGGCCCGGTCGGGGTCGCGCGCCCCCAGACTTTGCCCGACGAGGGCCGCCGCCGCCACGCTGTACCCGAAACCGGGCATGAACGCAATGGATTCGGCGCGCACTCCGATTTGCAGGGCGGCCACGCCCGACGCGCCGTCGAGGGAGCGGGCCAGCATTCCCGTGAACGACATCATGCCCAGCGTGCGGATCACGGCTTGAATCGAAGCGGGAATGCCGATTTTTAGAATGCGGCCCGCCCAACTCGAGCGCAGGCGCAGGTAGCGGGGCTGGAGCGCATCCCGCAATGGCGTCCGCTTCACCAGGGCGACGAGATAGAGCGCGCAGCCTACAAAAATCGAAATCGCGAACGCCAGCCCCGCGCCCGGCGCTCCCATGCGGGGTAAGCCCGCCAGTCCGTTGATCAGCAGCAGGTTGCCCGTAATGTGCGTGGTGATGACGAGGGTTTGAATCAGCATCGGCGTGCGCGTGTCGCCCAGTCCGCGAAAAGCCGCCATCAGGACATTCATCACGAACATCGGCACGGTAGCGAGCAGGGCCAGACTCAAAAACTGCGCGCACAGCCGGGCGGTCGCCGCCTCGTTGTCGCCGTTCAGCTGCCAGCCTACAATAGCGAAGCGCCCGACGTAAAACAGGGCGCCGAAACCGAGCGCCAGGAGAAAACTCAGCGTCAGCGACTGTCCGGTCGCTTCCATCGCGTCGTCGGTGTTTCGCGCGCCGGTGAAGCGCGCGACCAGGGCCGTCGTGCCGACCGAAACGCCCATCGCAAGGGAAATCAGCAGAAAAATAACCTGTCCGCCCACGCCGGTTGCGGCCAGCGCCTGCGCGCTGTTGGGCAGACGGCCCACGAAAAACACGTCCAGCAGCCCGTTCACGGTTTGCAGCAGCATCGTGGCGACCGAAGGCCAGGCCAGACTCCAGACTTCGCGGTGCAATTGACGGGTGGTCGTGCGAACAGCGAGGGCATCGGCAGAGGGAAGGGTTTCGGCGAGCGCGTCGGTCGGAAGCGTTCGGCTGTCGGCGGGCTTGAATGCGAATGCGGGGTCGTAACGGTCGGGGCGGACGCGCGCGGCTTCGGGCGAGTCGGAACTTTCGATGGGCATGACACTCCTTGCGCCTGCGTTCAC
>JBBRNU010000700.1:0-2593 GCA_038230115.1 Chthonomonadales bacterium
GCGCGCATCCAGTTGCGGTTGCCGCGCAGAGTGTTGATTTCGCCGTTGTGCGCGATGTAGCGGAAGGGGTGCGCCAAATCCCAGGTCGGGAACGTGTTCGTGCTGAAGCGCTGATGCACGAGGGCGAGGGCGGTCATTGCGCGTTCGTCGGCCAGGTCGGGGTAATACGCCGCGATCTGGTCGGCCATCAGAAGGCCTTTGTAGACGATGGTTCGCGACGAAAGACTGCTGACGTAAAAATAATTTTCCTGCGTCAAATCAAGATCGGCGATGACGTTTTGAACCTGCCGCCGAATAATGTACAGTTTGCGCTCGAAGGCGGCTTCGTCCGGGCAGTTCGCGCCGCGCCCGATAAAAATTTGCCGCATGACCGGCTCGACCGAACGGGCCAGCGCGCCGATTTTCGCGCTGTTGACCGGCACGTCGCGCCAGGCGAGAACGGTCTGGCCTTCGGCTTGGGTCAGGCGGACGAACGCGGCCTCGTACTGTGCGCGTTCGTCCGCGTCCTGCGGCAGGAACAGCATCCCGACGCCGTAATGCCCGACCGGGGGCAGCGCCACGCCCTGCCGCCATAATTCGGCCTGAAAAAAATCGTGGGGAATTTGCAGGAGGATGCCCGCGCCGTCGCCGGTCTCCGGGTCGCAGCCGCACGCGCCGCGATGCGCCAGGTTCGCGAGAACATCGAGCGCGGATTTGATAATGGCGTGGGATTTCTGGCCTTTGATGTGCGCGACGAAGCCGACGCCGCAGGCGTCATGCTCGAATTGCGGGTCGTACAAACCGTGCGCGGGCGGCAATTTGCCAGGTTTTGGGTTCACGGCGGAAGGTCTCCCGAAGGCGCGGCGGCACGAAGCCCGCCCGCCTTTTGAAATGCAGGGGCGTTTGGTTCCCGCCTTCCACAGCGTCGTGAATCGGGCAAATAGTATAGCGCGAATCTGGAGGGAAAGTCAAGTGGCAGGCGAGCAGTTTTCAGCATGAATGCGTTCCGAATTCGATTTCCGCCTACGTCCGCGCCAACCGTTTCCCGGTTCCGAGACGCCAAAACGCCCGGCTCTCCGCGAGGAAAGAAACGGGCGCAAGGTGGCTCTCACGCAGCACAGCGCAGGAACCGCCCGGACAGTGGATTAGCCTTCGGTTGGATGGAGTTCCGCCGCGGGCGGGTCTTCCGGGTCCGGCGGCAGAATGAGAACTGGGAAGCCGTAATTCGGAGCCTCTGCCCAATCCAACTCCTTTCCGATGATTGAGTAGCGCAGCAGTATCGGAGCCAGCATGAGCGCATTGATCACCGCATCGAGCGTACTTTCGCCGACGCCAGCATAGATTTTGTCGTCTTGAAAGCCAACGAGTTGGATGGGGCAATAATACACCGAGTCGGGCGAATCGCCGGGTTTAGGGGCCATCAGGGTAAGCGCGCCGAAGCGTATCTCCACCTCGTTTTGTACGCCATCCGCGCGAGTGCGCGTCATCATGCGCGATAGAAGAACGTCCGTCATTTGGTAAGGCATTTTCGATTTCCTTCCGACTTTATTGCCAGAGGCAGGTCAGGCCGATGCAAAACTCAGACTTCCTAACAGTCACTCAAACAAAAAGGCAGGCTCCGGAAAGTTTTCCAGAGCCTGCCTTGCGTGGCGAACGCTTCTTTCGCCATCAATAGGGCGAGACGGTATTCGAGGGTGACTAGCCTTCGGTTCCGCTGACTTCGGTTGCGTTTGGGTCTTCCGGTCCGGGCGGGGGTAATACGAGAATCGGGAAGCCGTAATTCGGGTCACGTGCGAAGTCGAGATCATTTCCGATGAGCGAGTAGCGCAGCAGCGTCGGGGCTAGCATGAACGCTAAAACGACTGCGTTCACCTCGTCCACGCCAAAAGTTGCGTATATAGTATCGTCTTGAAAGCCGACGAGTTGGATGGGGCAGTAATACTCTGTGGCGCCATCCGAGTCCTCAAGGACGCGCAGAGCGGGTTTGCCGAAGCGAATCTCCACCTGCGTCTTCACGCCATCAATACGAGTGCGCGTCATGGGGCGAGTCATGATCACGTCGGTCATTTGGTAAGGCATCTCTTACTTCCTTTCAGGCTTGTGCCAAAGGCAGTTCAGGCCAATGAAAAATCGCGTGAGGCTGGCGTCAGCGCCAGATCAAGCCGCTACCAGCGCCACCGCGCCGCCAGCGCCTATGACGACGATGAAGAGAAGGCCGCCGATCAGGACGAGGACGCCAAGAGCCTCAAGCGGGTGAGTCAAGAGCCAATCGGCGCACGCTCCAGCCAAATCAGCCAATGCTTGCTCTTTGCAACCCAGGAGACAAGTCGAGTATACTGCGAAACAAGCTGGATAGCCTATTACCGCTCTCTCATACGAGTTCATGCTGCTTCGTGACACCTTGCCACGGCATCTGGCATGAGCGCGGTCGCATTTTTGTTCGCATGTCGACCCATCAGCTCGCGCAGTTTGCTCGCCGCCCGTGAGCAATGCCGCGCCGACTGCCAAACTTGCGCCTGCGACCGCTGCGCCGCGTAGGAATTCGCGGCGGGTCGTGTCTGTGCGAGGGGCTTTGCCGCACCCGCAGTCCGGTTCTTCTGCCATATGGTTCGTA
>JBBRNU010000701.1:0-2585 GCA_038230115.1 Chthonomonadales bacterium
GAGTATCATGGGCTGGTCGTGATTGAAATTTCCGGGGAGGAAAAGAACGGGCAGCTGCAGCCCCCGCGTTTTCGTCCGCTGCCCAACAGCCCGGTTTTTGCGCTGACCGAGGACGAGGTGCGCGATTTCCTCAAAACCGGCGGCGACATCTTTCTGGGTCGGGCCTACGGGCATGACAATTTGGAAATCGCCTTTCCCGCCGGGGCGAAAGAAGTCCTGCCGCGCCATACCGCCATTCTCGGCACGACGGGCGGCGGCAAGTCCACGACCGTCGCCAACCTGGTCGCGCAGCTGCAGGCGGCGGGCGTCGCGACGATTTTGCTGGACACGGAAGGCGAATACACCGAAATGGACCAGCCGACCGACGACCCGCGCATGATCGAAATTCTGGCCGAAACCGGGCGTTCGCCCAAAGGCATTCCCAACACCGACCTGTATTTTCTGGTGGGCCGCAGCTGCTCCAACTCCTTTCATCCGCGCCGCAAAGCGTTCTCGCCGCGCTTCGCCACGATTTCGCCATATACCGCCCTGGAGATTTTCGACCTGAACGAGGCGCAGGAGGAACGCTTTCAGAAGGCGCTGACCGTAGCGGCCCGCGCCCTCGACGAACTCAAAATCTGGGATGAGGCCGATCATCGCTTCGTCAAAGAAGAAATGGACGAGTTCGACGAGGGCTACCCTAAAATGCGGCTGGCGCATCTGTATGACGTGACACGCAGCATGGCCGACGTCCTGCAGAACAAAGCGCGCTCCAAACACCCGCCCCTGAAAACGCCTGAGTTTCGGGCGCGGGAGGAGGAATTCGACCGGCTTGTAAATGAGGCCGCGAAAGACGAGTCCAAGCGCTGGGACAGCTGGCGCAAGGTGCAGGGAAAACTGGGCCGTATCGAGCGGCTCAACCTGTTCGACAACCCCGCCGCGCCCGCGCTGAACTACTCCGCCATGCTGACGCCGGGCAGCGTTTCCATTATTGACCTGTCCGACAGCGACTCCAGCCTGGTCAACAACCTGATTATCAGCGACCTGCTGCGCGGCGTCCAGAAGGCGCAGGACGCCGCCTATCAGCGCGCCATGGACCTGGGCCGCGCGCCGACGCCCGTGGTCGTGATTATCGAGGAGGCGCACGAGTTTCTTTCCGCCGAGCGCATCGGCAAGATGCCGATCCTGCACCAGCAGGTCGAGCGCATTGCCAAGCGAGGCCGCAAGCGCTGGCTCGGCCTGGTTTTCGTGACGCAGCTGCCGCAGCATCTCCCGGACGCGATTCTGGGGTTGGTCAACAACCATATCCTGCACAAAGTCGGCGACTCCAACGTCGTGGCGCGGCTGAAGCGCAGCGTCGGCGGCGTGGACGACGCGCTCTGGTCGCGCCTGTCGCGTCTTGCGCCCGGTCAGGCCGTCGTCTCGCTCGCCAGCCTGTCGCGCCCGATGCTGACCGCAATGGCCCCCGCGCCCTGCCGCCTCCGCATGGTGCGCTGATCGCTCGCCTTGCACGTGAAAAGGACGCTTCGCCATGCTTACCGCCATCCTGACCAGTGACAACCATCTGGGAGCCTATTACGCCCGCCTGCGGCCCGACCGATTGGAGCGGCGACGCCAGCATTTGCAAGAGGGTTTCCGGCGCGTCGTGGATGCGGCGATTCATGAGCGCGCCGACTTGTTCCTGCACGCGGGCGACCTATTCGACCGGCCCGACCCGCGTAACGCCGAGCGCCGCTTCGTCGCCGAGCAGTTTCAGCGGCTGCGCGAGGCGGGCATTCCGACCTTCGCCATCGCGGGCAATCACGACTGCCCGCGCAGCTACGGATACGATGGCGGCGTGGCTCCGCTGGAAGAGGTCAGCGCGCTGGGCGGCGCGCGGCTGTTCCGGCGCAGCGACAATTGGGATGCCGAAACGTTCCTGGCGCGCGGACAGCGCGTCTGCGTACGCGGCATGAGCAGCGATTTCAACCGCCCCGCCGAAACTTGTCCCCTGACCGAGCTGGCGGCTTCCGACGCGCGCGGCGGCGATATTGACCTGGCCCTGCTGCATTACGGCGTGGAAGGCTGGGGCGATTTCGCGCTGGAACCATCGCTCTGTCTTGTCAATCTGGAAAGGCTGCAAACCGACGCCATCGCTGTCGGGCATCTGCACACCCGCAACACGCGGCGGCTGGCGGGCGGCGCGTTGCTGCTCAACCCTGGCGCTACGGAGCATATTCGGTTCGGCGAAGAGGCGCTGGAATGCGGCTATTGGCGGCTGCATTGCGCGCCGGGAACGACGGAGGCCGAGTACGTCGCGCTGCCGACGCAGCCGATGCAAACCCTCGACATTGACGTGGGGGCGGGTTCGCTCGAAGCGGCGGCGGGCGAAGGCGAGGAGGCAAGTGAAACTACGCAGCGGGCCGCCCTGCACGACGCGCTGCGACGGAAAATCGCGGCGCACTCGCGCGCCGATCAAATGCTGCGCGTTCGGCTCAAAGGGCGTCTGCATCGCGACCGCTTCGCCGAACTCGACATCGCCGCGCTGCAAGCCGGTGCGGGCGAGGCCAATTTTCATTGCCAGTTTGAAACCGACGACCTGGCGCTTTACGACGAGATTGCCGATC
>JBBRNU010000702.1:0-2583 GCA_038230115.1 Chthonomonadales bacterium
CAATTTCTCCAAATCCAGCCCGCCCTCGTCGCGCGCGATGCGGCGAACCGTCGCGTTGACGCTGCCCAGGTCGGACAACAGGTCGCGCAAAATTTCCTGCTGCTGCCGCGACTGCGTGACCTCACGCGGCTCCTGCACCAGATCGCGCACAATCGAGTCTTCGGCCCGCGACGCGATCAACGGGTCGGGCTGCCCTTCCAGATGCACGAACGTGCGCCGCCCCGGCCCGCGCTCCTCTTCAATCGGAAGCACGGCAGTAACGCGATCCGACCGAACGTACTTTCCAAAGCCTAAATGCACCAAAACCGAAGATTGAATACGCATCGAAAATTCTCCTTTTAATCATTACAAGTGGTATCTAATATCAATACGTTGAAAAATAAGCGAAAATTCCCGGTCGCCCTTGTAGATTCACCTACCAATAGGGTATAATACAGGTGTTTTTGATAACGCCCCATTTTAGCACGGAGTCGCGCCGCTCTCGTTTCCCATCGGTCTGCTGTTCAACCCGCTTAAGAAACTGGCGAGGGTGTGACAATACCATGTCGAAGACGCAGCGTACAGATTTTCCGTCCGATCCTTTTTCTCCGCCCGCCGCTCCCGCCTACGCCACGCTGGAAGCCTCTGTCAGCGTCTCTGGCGCGGTCGAAATCGCGGTCGCGAATGCCGCTGACGAAACTTTCTCTACCAACGCTGCCGACGCCGCGCCGCGCGAAGACCGCCATCGCTACGTCATGGCAAGCGCCCGCTGCCTGCTCTGGTACGCCGACGTACAGGACGACCATCCCGATCACCCCTGTCTCACCTGGAAAATGATTCTGCCCGACCTTGAAGCGGCGCAGCGATTTTTGCCCCTCGATCTTCTGCCCGGCGAAGCCTACAAGGACGCCTGGTATCGCGCCCGTCCCCAGGAAGACCGTGACCTTTGCGACTGCATCGGAACCACGTCCGTGCGCGCGGGCCGCAGTTATGAGCAGGAATTTCGCTGCCTGGACGCGCAGGGCCAGACGCGCTGGCTGCACGAAGATATTCAGGTGGAAACGATTACCGAGGGGGTTCTCTGGCGCGTCGTGGGCGTCTGCACCGACATCACCGAGCGTAAGCGCATCGAGCGCTCGTTGCAACTCAGCGAGGAACGGCAGCGTCTCGCCATCGAAGGGGCGGGCGTGGGAACCTGGCATTGGGACGTTCTCGCCGGTACGCTCGTCTGGTCGGAGCGCTGCAAAACCCTGTTCGGCCTGTCGCCCGACGCTGAAATGCGCTACGAGCGCTTCGTGGAAATGCTGCACCCCGACGACCGCGAGGCCGTTGAGCGGGCGATTGTCAGATCGCTCGACGACCGGCAGGATTATGACATCGAGCATCGCACCTTCTGGCCCGACGGTAGCCTGCATTGGCTCCGGGCGAAAGGACGCGGCTATTACGACGCGGCAGGCCAGCCGCTTCGCTTCGAGGGCATCATCCAGAACATTGACGCCGACAAGCGCGCCCAGGCCGAAATTCAAGCGCTCAACGTGCGCCTGCGCCGCGCGATGTCAGAGACGCATCACCGCGTCAAAAACAACTTGCAGGTCATCGCCTCGCTCGTGGATAT
Organism: Chthonomonadales bacterium; assembly: GCA_038230115.1. GTDB lineage: Bacteria > Armatimonadota > Chthonomonadetes > Chthonomonadales > Chthonomonadaceae > JBBRNU01. The sequence continues at coordinate 1,595 of JBBRNU010000702.1, forward strand.
GCAGACCCAGACCGGCGAGGACATGGTCTCGGTCACGGCCATGAAGCGCATCGGGCAGCACGTCAGCACGCTCGCCAGCATTCACGACCTGCTGACACAGCAGACCCGAACCAGCGACGACGTGGAAAGCGTCTCGACGCGCGCCGTTTTGGGGCGGTTGGTTTCGCTCATTCAGGCCACGTCCGGCCCGCGCCGCATCCGCTTTCAGGCCGACGATACGCGCCTGCCGGTACGCGAAGGCGCGTCGCTCGGCCTGCTGGTCAACGAGCTTCTCAACAATGCCCTCAAGCACGGGACGGGCGAAATCGCGTTGACTCTGACCGTAACCGGCCTCCAGGCCCATCTGGAAGTCTGCGACGATGGGCCGGGCTTTCCCGCCGGGTTCGACGCCGCGCGCGGGGCCAACACGGGCCTGGAACTCGTGGACAGCGTGGGGCGGCTGGATTTGCGCGGGCGGCTCACGTTCGAAAACCGGCCCGAAGGCGGGGCGCGCGTGACTCTGCGCTTTCCCATCCCTCCGCCCAATAGCCTGCCTGCTCCTATCGAATGAATCCTTGAACCGCCGCTTGCCCGCCTTCCTTGTTTTGCTTCGCAGTCTCTATCTTCCCGTTCAAATCTCAACCTTGTTCTGAAGGGCTGGTCGAACGGGATAATTAGAACGGGATTGAAACCCCGTTCTGAAACGCAAAGCCCGCCTGCGCGGGCTAAATCCGCAATGCCGAAGCGCCGGGGCGAAGCTCTCCCCTTCCTGCACCGCGCCAGACCCACGCCTTCATTCCCTCTCCCTGCAACGGCAAAGGTTACAAACTTCGCTCCCTTCTCTCATGCAGGGAGAAGGGCCGAGAATGAGGGTAGACCCAAGAGTTCCCTCAACCCCAACGCTCTCGCTTCCCTCGCCTTGCACAAGAAGAGAGGCCAGCCCAGCGTGAGGCGGACGCGACCCGCAAGCGGCTTTCTCCTCCATAGCGACAAGTTTACGGCGAGATTAC
>JBBRNU010000703.1:0-2579 GCA_038230115.1 Chthonomonadales bacterium
AGCGAGCTGCCTTCCGGCACGCCGTACAAGCTCGCCATGCGAAAATCCTGGGCCATGAACCGCCACGCCTGCGCGCCATACACACGCGTGCCGCCGCCCACGCAGGCCGCGTTGTTCTGATACCCGCCCTCGTGCGGCTGAATGACGCGCACATAGCCTTTCGTCGAAACCGCGACGCGCGGAGCGCCGCCGTCGGTCTCCGGCCCGGCGTTGTGGCCGTACTGCGACAGCCGCTGGTTTCGCAGGTGGTCGCGGCCCACGTCGGCGAAACTCAGCTCGCGCCCGCGCTCCAGCAGCAGGACGCGCTTGCCCGCCTCGGCCAGAACGCCTGCCGCCACGCCGCCGCCCGCGCCCGCCCCGACAATTATCACGTCGTAATCGTAACCGCTCATTCGTTTTCGCCCTCGCCGCTTCCGGTTTCTCTTTTGTCTCTTGCCGCGCCGCTTGGAATTTCCACCGGTTTCACGTCCTTGATGTCGAACCCGACCATCGCCCACGAACGCCGGTCGCGGTTGCCGCCCTGTCCGGGATCGGCGTAGTAGCCTTCGGCGGCATGACTGACGAGCGCGTGAAAAAACTGGATCGGCGGCACGGGCCAGGCCAGGCGCGTGCCGCCCAGATCAATGCGCCGCAAAACGTCGTCCTGCTTCGCGGCGTCCAGACGGGCGAAATCGCCGCCGAATTCGGCCTGCGCTTCCTGGTTCAGCGTATCCAGTCCGTCGCGATAGAGGGCGAGCGACGCTTGCAGGTCGCCGGTCGTCAGTTGGCGCGCGAGATAGTCGCCGACGCCTGCCGCCCACGCGCCGGGAAAATCATCGGGCGGGATCACACGGTCGAGCGCGGCCTGCAAAGTCTGCTGCTGCAGCGTTGTAAAAAGGGTAGAAAGCATCGGCGGTTCCTGAGCGGGGATTTGATGCCGATTGGTTCGCGGGCCGGGCGGCAATTTCCTTCCAGAGCCGAACGTGAATTTCCGCCGCGAAACCGGCCCGCACGACGCCAGATTTCAACTTGGACTCTGGCCCCTTCCCAAGCGAGCCGCATTTTGCTATAATGGCGTTATGCGCGCAGGCGAAACCCGGCCCTGCTTGAATTACAATCCCGCGAACGGAGAGCTGCCAACCCTATGAACCCGCCGACCGACCCCAATATTCAAAAACTCCATGCCTGGATTGACAGCCACGAAAACGACATTGTGGAAGCGCTGCAAGGCGTGCTGCGCTTTCCCAGCGTGAAAGGCCCCGCCGCGCCGGAGCGCAAGGCTCCCTATGGGCTGGCGGTGCGCGACGCCCTGGATTACACGCTCGCCCTCTGCGCGCGGCTTGGCTTTCGGGCCAAAGATTTCGACGGCCACGCCGGTCACGCCGAGTTCGGCGAGGGCGCGGAAATGGTGGCCGCTTTAGGGCATCTCGACGTGGTTCCCGAAGGCGATCGGTGGACGCTGCCGCCCTACGGCGCGACTTTGCAGGACGGCTATATTTATGCGCGGGGCGCGTCCGACGACAAAGGCCCGACTTATGCCGCCCTGTTCGGAGCCAAAGCGCTGCTGGATTCGGGCCTGCCGCTGAAGCGCCGGGTGCGCCTGATTTTCGGCTGCGACGAGGAAAGCGGGTTCGGCTGCGTGAAGTATTATTTCGACGTGGCGAAAGAGGAGCGCCCGGTTTACGCTTTCACGCCCGACGCCGGGTTTCCGCTGATTTACGCCGAAAAAGGCATTGCCAACCTGATCCTGGAAAAGGCGCTGCCGGAAGGGGACGCGCCGCTGAAAATCGCGCGGGCCGAGGGCGGACGCCGCCCGAACATGGTTCCCGATCATGCCGAAGCCCTGCTGGTCGGCGCTCCCGACGCGATTGCTCAAGCCCAAACCGCGCTCGACGCCTTCTGGGACAAGAACGTGTCGTATGCCGCTCAGCCCGACGGTCTGCTGGTGGCGGCGGCGGGCAAGTCGGCGCACGGCAGCCATCCGACGGCGGGCGACAATGCGGTCGCGCGTCTGGCCCGCGCGCTCGCCACGCTCGACCTGCCCGATACCGCTGTCTGGCTGGATTGGGTCGCCGAAACCGTAGACCCGACTGGAGCCGCGCTGGGCATCGCGCATCGCGACGACGTGGCGGGGCCGCTGACGAGCAATCTGGGCGTGCTGGAAACCCTCGACGGCATACGGGTTCGCCTGACGTACAACATTCGCTACCCTGTAACCTGGACGATTGACGCCCTGCTTGCGGCAAATCAGCCCGTTCTTGAGGCGGAAGGCTGGACGCGCGCCGAGATTCACGATCAGCCGCCGCTCCACGTGCCGCTGGATCAGGAGCCGGTCGCCACCCTTCTGCGCGTCTATCAGGAGGAATCGGGCGATGTCACGAGCAAGCCCGGCACGATGGGCGGCGGAACCTACGCCCGCGCCACGCCCCACGCCGTCGCCTATGGCGCGGCGTTTCCCGGCGGACAGGACGGCCCCGCGCACGAGCCGGACGAGCGCATCGCCGTCTCGTCACTTCTCAACGCCGCCAAAATCTACGCCCACGCGCTCTACGAGCTGGCGAAATAGACCGTCTGGAAATGCCAGGAGACTTTCAGGACGA
>JBBRNU010000704.1:0-2578 GCA_038230115.1 Chthonomonadales bacterium
ACACGTATCTCGACCTGCTGCCCGCCACGCCTCAGAGTGAAAGCGCGCGGCAGGCGCGGGCCGAGGCCGCCCATTTGCTGGAACAGGCGCGCGGTCTGACGCAGCAGGCTCGAATCCCGCAGGATTTTGAGCGCGCCGAAGCCCTGCTGGAGTCGGCGCGCGAGGCTACGACCCGCTGTCGTCAGCAGATTGACCTGGCGACCGGCGGCACGGGCTTTGCGGTCGGCGTGGACGGCACGGACTATCGCGCCACGCCCGCTACCAGCGATGGAACCCTGGCGTCGCGCCCCGCTCCCGTCCATTCCGACCTGCGCGTCGAAGACATTCCTGCCGACGAGCGCGGCGCGTGCTTCTTCTGCTCGCGTCCGGCCCGCATTTCCGACCTGACCCCCATCACGATTGCGCTGGAAGGTCAGCGGCGCAAAGTCCTGGCTTGCAGCGACGACGTGCAGATCATTCGACACGGCGCGACCCCCGAAGTGCGAACCGTGCCGGAGTCGGGCCGACAGGTTCCCTGGTACGCCTCGCGCGGCTACGACCCTTACCGCGATTACACCCTCGTGCAGCCGATGTTCGCGCCGGGCTATGGCGGGGGCTACTACGGCGGCGGCTTCACGGACGGTCTTCTTCTCGGCTCCCTGCTGTCGGCTCCGGCCCCGATGCCCTACCCGGTTTTCGTCGCCCCGGACGGTCTGGCGACCAACGACCCGCAAATGGCGTTTCCCGAACCCAATAGCGGCGCGTTCGCCGACGGCTCGCAGCCAGACAATGTAGCAGGCGCGGACTTTTTCGGCGACGCGGGCGGCAGCGACTTCACGACTGCCAACCCCGGCGCGGATTTCAACGCCGACACGGGTTCCGATGTCGGCGGCAGCGACTTCGGGGGCGCGGATTCGACTTTTGGCGCGGACACGGGCGGGAGCGACTTCAGCAGCGACGCCGGGGGGAGCGATTTCGGCGGCGATTCGGGCGGCAGCGACTCTGGCGGCGGGGATTCCGGGGGTGGGGATTTTTAACCCCGTCCGCTTTGCATCCTGGCAGCATCAGGCGTACAGTGACGTTAGCGAAACGAAACCGCATTTCTTCCGAGGCGTGAAAGCCATCGCGCCACCATCCCCTTATGGCCCTGCCAATAAATCTTGACGACATCTTGCAGGGACGCTCTGTCGAATGGGAGCGTCTGGAATTCAAGGCGGGTTGGAACCCGGAGCCAACCCTGCACACCCTTTGCGCCTTCGCGAACGACTTTCATAACCTGGGCGGAGGCTATCTTTTCATTGGCATTGCCGAAAACAACGGCAGGCCCATCCTGCCGCCTGCGGGTCTTGATCCGGCTTCACTGGACGGCATCCAACGGGAATTGCTGGGTTTGGGCCATCGTATCATTCCCGCCTATCATCCGATTATGGAACCCTATGAAATTGAAGGCCGATACGTCCTTGTCTTGCGCGCTCCCGGAGGGCAAAGCCGCCCCTACAAAGCCCCCCTTTCCTTGTCCAACGACTCGAAAAACTACGCCTACCACATTCGCAGAGGCTCTTCCACCGTACGCGCCAACCCGCAAGAGGAAATCGAACTGGTCGAATTGGCCGCAAAGATACCCTTCGACGACCGCAGGAACCAACAATCGAGTCTGGGCGACCTCAAGATTTCGCTCATCAGAGCATTCCTGCGCGATGTCGGCAGCGAGTTGGGCGACGCTGACGAAAAAATGGGTTTCGCTGAAATCTGCGACCGCATGGGGCTGGTAGACGGGCCAACGGAAGCGCGCCTGCCGCGAAATGTCGGCTTGATGTTTTTCAATGACGAACCGGCTAAATTCTTCCCGCAAACCCAAATTGACGTCGTTCAACTGCCGGGCGGCCCTGCCGGAAGAACCCTCATCGAAAAGACGTTCAAAGGGCCTCTCAGCCGGCTGCTGCGCGACGCGCTGTACTACATCAGCAACAATATCATCGAGGGCTTTGTCGTCAAGCATCCCGCTCGCGCCGAGTCGGATCGTTTCTCCAACTACCCCTATGCGGCAATTGAGGAGATTTTGGTGAACGCGGTATATCATCGCAGTTATGAAATTCGCGAACCCATCGAAGTTCGCGTCCTACCGGATCAGATTACCATCACCAGTTATCCCGGCCCCGACCGTTCCATTCTTCTGGCAGACCTGGCGGATGGCAAGCTGGTGGCGCGTCGCTACCGGAACCGCAGGATCGGCGAATTTCTCAAAGAACTGCACTTGACCGAAGGGCGAGGAACGGGCATTCCCACAGCAATCCGGGCCATGCGAGAAAATGGTTCGCCAACGCCTCGCTTCAGCACGGACGACGACCGAACCTATTTTACGGCTATCCTCCCAATTCATCGTGGGGCCGTTTCGGGAAATCCGCTCGCTACCCCCCAAGTAACCCCCCAAGTCGCTTTATTTTCTATTGGCAATAACGTAACTGTAGTTTAGCGTTTTGCGCGTGTACCGTAGCGCGTTGGCTCTCTCATCGCTGGATTTTATGCGGTTTCGGCGTTCGTCAAACCGCCCCCTGAAGCCGCAAAAAAGGCGGCTTGCGATTGTGAATACCGTTTTTGC
>JBBRNU010000705.1:0-2568 GCA_038230115.1 Chthonomonadales bacterium
ACATCGAGGCCATTCACCCGGACGCGCTGCTGAACGACGCCGCCGAGCATATGCGGAAGCGCGACGTGGGCGTCCTGTTGGTGCGCGACGACGAACGCGCACTGGGAATGCTGACCGACCGCGACATCACAACCCGCGCGACCGCCAAAGCCTTCGACCCGATGGCCCTGCGCGTCCGCGACATCATGACCAAGAACGTTGTGTTCTGCTACGAAGACCAGACGGTCGAGGAAGCGGCGCGCATCATGGAAGAGCGGCAAATCCGGCGACTGGTCGTGACCGACCGCGCCCGCAACCCGGTCGGCATCCTGTCTCTGGGCGACATCGCCGTCGAAGGCTCCGACCCGAAGCAGGCCGAGCAGGTTTTGGAAAGCGTCTCACAGCCGAAGGGAACCATCTAGGTGGGCTGTCCGACGCAGACAACCGAGACGAAAACGGCGCGCGATCCGCTGGAAACCTTGCAGCGCGGCGACTGGGATGATCGTCTGGGATAACAAATAGGCTAACATTTTTCGCCCCCCGCGTCGTAAAGCCCCCGGAAGCCATCAGGAAAACCGGGCGTTTCCGGTATACTGTCCTTATCGAATCGAATGCGTCCGCCCCCAATCGTTCCGGCTGCGGCCCCCGCCCGTAAGCGCAAGCGCGGCCCGATTTCTCCGGGGCGCGGCAGGAACGCCGAAAACCAGTACGCCCCCATCGGGAAAAATCAACGTTGAACCTCGACCTTAGCCTGCTTTTTGAAATCGCGCGCCGCCGGGCGCGCACGCTGATCGCGGTCGGCGTCGTCGTGTTTCTCGCCATTCTCGTGCATGGCCTGTGCTTCCGGCGGCAGGTATTTGGCGCGGCGGCGTCCGTCGCCATGCAGCAGACCGGCGGCGGCGGCATTTTAGCCGGATTGGGATTGGGCGGCGGCGATCAAAGTTTCATCGGCGTCCTGAAAAGCCGTAAGTTCGCCGAAACCATCGAAAAGCGTGTCCATCTGACCGACGCCCTGCATCTCCCGCCCGGCGAGGCGGTCGGCCTATTGATGGGCAGCGTGTCGCCGACGCCCGCGCCCGCCGAAGGCCTGCTCTATATTCGCGTTAGTCTGGAAGGCCCGCCCTATCTCGCGCCCGGAGCCGCCGCGCAACGCACCCGCGTGCAGACTGCCGTCGCCGACGTCGCCAACGCCTACGCCGCCGCCCTGAAACAGTATTTGACGACTTCGGACATGAGCCGGGATTCGGTTCTCCTGCGCGCGGCGGACGAGCAGGTGAAACGCGCGCGCCAGGATTACGAGGAGGCGTTTTTCAACTACGCCAGCCGCAGTCGCGGCGCGAAGACCACGCCCTCATTCAGCGGAGACGCGGCGGGCGGGACGGCGACGGGCGGACAGACGTCACAAACCACCGCCGCGCAGACGACCGAAGCCGGGTCGCTTGAAAACCTTTATCAGCAGCGGCGGCAATACGAAGCGGAACTCAACGAGGCGATGACGCGGCAGGAAACCTCTCAAACGCTGCGATCGAACCAGCTGGGAGCCGCCAATCAACTGCCGTCCGAAGACGCGCTTCTGAACGGCGCGCGGACGCGGGTCACGAATGCCCGCCTGAACCTGAAAACGTTGCGCCTGACGCTTGGCCCGGATAACCCGCAGGTGCGTCTGGCGCAGAAAGAACTCGATCTGGCCGAAACGGAATTTGCGGCGCAGCAGCAGGGGTTCAAGAGCGGCCTGACTTCCGAGCAGGTCGTCGCCAACGTCAACATCGCCGGACTTCGCAATCGGCTGGAAACGCTGAACCGCCAGATCGCCACGACGGAAGCCAATTTCCATGCCAGCCGCAATCGCTCGACCGACCTGGAATACGCGCGCAACGACCTGAGCCTGAAATTCGAGTTTTTGAAGTCGTCATATTCGCAGCTGGCGAACCTGTCGCTGCAGTCGGTCGCGGGCAAGAACCGAATGGCCGTGATTGACAGCGCGCTTCCTGCGGGCAATGGCGCTCCCGGCCTGACCTTGATCGCGATGTTGAGCGTGATCGGCGCGCTGGCGACCTGCGCGGCATTTGTCGTCATCGAGTTTCTGCTGGAAACGTCCCGGCGGCTGTACGCGGCCTAAGAGCCTATCCCATCAGGCGCTACTTCGAGATAGGAAAGCGTCCCTATCGGAATAGACTCTTAGCCACCCATTGGCTATGCGCGGCCTGATCCGACGCCCGCGCGAACATACCTGAGCCTGATTTCCGAATTATTTGCATGAGCGACTTGACCCAACATTCTACCCGGCCCTCGCTGACGCTGCGCCCACCCGTCGGCTGGCAGGCGCTCAACGTGCGCGAATTGTGGCAGTTCCGCGAGCTGTTCACGACCCTGGCGACGCGCGACGTGAAACTGCGCTACCGACAGACCGCGCTCGGAGCCGTCTGGATTGTTTTGCAGCCACTGATTTCGGCGGCGATTTTCGCGTTCGTGTTCGGGCGCGTGGCGAACCTGCCGAGCAACGGCATCCCGTATTTCCTGTTCGCCTATGTCGGCCTGCTGGGGTGGAACGTGTTCAGCAGCACGCTGAACCGCGCCAGCTCCAGTTTG
>JBBRNU010000706.1:0-2567 GCA_038230115.1 Chthonomonadales bacterium
AGATCAAGCTGGGCGACGTGAAGGCGCGGCCCGCGATACGACTGGCCGACCCGACAAACGCGGCGTTCGGCTGGGCGCGAACCAGCCTGCGGGCCAGTTTCGACGTGCTGCAGGAAGATAAAGCGGCGGTCGCAAAAGACCCGGCTTACGGCGACCCCTATTACAAAGCGTTCGGCGAGCGGACGCGGGCGATTGCGCTGCGCCGTTTATCGGAAGGCGCGCAGGATTTGGCCTCGCTCTGGTATTCGGCGTGGCTCGATGCGGGCAAACCTGCGCTGCCCGCCGCGACCGATACGCACGGGGGCGAGACGCTCGCCAAGCCCACGCACGACCCCGACCTGCCCGCGCCGGTTTCGACTTCGACTTCGACGATGCAAGTGAACCCGACCGCGCCGGTTTCGCCTCCGACTGCTTCTGTGACGGCGACGATGCCAGCGAAGCCGACTGCGCCTTGAAGCGCGCCTGCCAAACGGGGCGACGAAATGAATGTCCTCGCGCCCCGTCGCCGGCAGCGGTAACGAGGTTTGAGCGGAGGAGACCGCAGGCGGGGTCAGGGAGCGGCGCGTGGAACATCTGTGGCGGCGCATTTACGATATGATTTCGCGAACGGGGGTAGCCGTCTTTTTGCTCGCCATCGCGTCGCCGGGGAATGCCACGCCTGCCGGATCGGTAAAACATCCGCTGATCGTCGCGCACTATATGCCCTGGTTCGCGGCGAAACCGGTGAGCCAGCGGTGGGGCTGGCACTGGACGATGAACGTCTTCGACCCGGAACAGCAAGCCAACGGGCGACGGCGCATCGCTTCGCATTATTACCCTCTCATCGGCCCGTATGATTCCGGCGACCCCGCCGTCATCGAGTACCATCTGCTCCTGATGAAGCTGGCGGGCATTGACGGAATTATTGTTGATTGGTATGGGCTGTCGGACTTCCTGGATTACGCCACGCTGCACGCCAATGTCAAAATGCTGGTCGCAAGCGCGGCGAAGGTTGGATTGCGGGTCGGCATCTGTTACGAGGATCAGACGATCGCCAAACAGGTGGCAGCGCAGCGACTGCCCGCCAGCGACCGCGTGAAATACGCCCGGAGCGAACTGGAATGGCTGCGCGCGAACTGGTTTTCGCGTCCCGCCTATCTGAAATGGAAGGGCAGGCCCGTTCTGCTTTCGTTCGGTCAGGAAGGCTTGCGCGATGGCGAGTGGGAACAGGTTTTGGCTTCCACGCCGGCTTCCACGCGGGCTTCCACGCGGGCTTCCACGCGGGCTTCCACGCGGGCTTCCACGCACGCCACGCCCCTGTATCTGAGCGAACATCGGCGGCGCAGCGCGGCGGAAGGAACCTTCGATTGGCCGCAGCCGCAAATCGGATTGTCGAGCCTGGATCAGTATTACCGGTCGGTGAAAGACCAGCCGGTTTTCATGCCGACGGCCTTTCCCCGTTTTCACGACATTTACAAAGCGGGTCAGGCGCTGAACAGCTATCCGCAGATTCCTGACGATGCGGGCCGAACCTTCGCCGCGACGTTCGCGCGGGCGGTACAAAGCGACGCGTCTTTTGTCCAGATCGCCACCTGGAACGACTGGGGCGAAGGCACAATCATCGAGCCGTCGGAAGAATTCAGTTATCGCGACCTGGAAATCATTCAGCAATTCCGCCGAACGCAGGACGCGCGTTTTGTCGCAGCGCCTGAAGACTTGCGCCTGCCCTATCGTTTGTGGCGGCTGCGGGGCCGCAAGATGCAATCGCCGCAATTCAAATCCGAACTGGACGACGCGGCGCGCTGGCTGACGTCCGGGAACATGGCGAAAGTTCGAGCCACGCTCACGCGATTGGAGCGCGTCGCTTCTCAAAGCGAGTGAGCGGCCCGACAAGTAGAAAAGGCTGGCAGGGACAGGGATGAAAAACAGCGCTGCGACGCCGAAACCATTGGCGCGGCCTGCGAGACATGGGAAATTATTACGGGCGACGATTGGACAATTGCCGGGCAGGAAACATCTATGAGCCGAAGCGAGGAAAGTCAGCCAAAACCGGGGGCGGCGCGCGGCCTGCAAGCCGTCGAGGATTTCTGGGGGGCGGCCCCGCCGCCCGCCTTCGCCAACTTGTACGCCTGCTTTACGCACCCGTTCCTTGCGCCGTGCGAGTTTTTCGCGCTCGACGCGATTGCCGAGGGCGCGGGGCGGAGTTTCGGGATGCTGCCGCAGTACCTGCCGTTCGGACGGGCCGTAGGCGAGGGCGGCTTGTACGGCTTTTACGTCACGCCCGAAACCGCGCTGGGCAGCTGGCCGGTGCTGTACTGGGACGAGGATGAGATGTATCTGCGCCCGGTCGCCTCAAATTTCGACGCTTTTCTGCGGCACTGCGTTTTGGTGGGGCGCTACGAAACGGAAGAGCAGGACGAGGAGGAGCCGCTCGGCGCGCAGGACGTGGCGGAGCGGCGCGGCCTGGCGCGATTGCTGCATTTGCCGGAAGCCCTGGTATTGGGAGCCTTGCCGCGCAACGATACGGAACTGCACGAGCGCCTGCTCGCCTCGGATTCGCAGGACGCTTTCAGTTTGTGTTATCTGGG
>JBBRNU010000707.1:0-2560 GCA_038230115.1 Chthonomonadales bacterium
CTGATAGGCAAAGCCCGCCTGCGCGGGCTAAATACGCTCTGGCGCTTCGGCATTGCAGGCCACGCAGGTGGTCTGTGCGTTTTAGAACGGGGATTTATTCCCGTTCGACGAGCAGGCAGGCATCCGTGGCAAGTTGGGTGTCTAACTAACAAGAGCGCCTTACGCATCGCTGTTATTGGCGGCGTGTGAACGCCGGGCCTGCAGCAGACCCGCCTCGGAAGCCTGATCCGGGGCGGGGAAATCCAGGGCTTGTACAGCCCCGGAGCAAGTTGGGCGGAAGGGAGAAGCGCCGAATGCCGCCGAACAATCCCCCGGCAGACGATGCCGACGAAGCGACCGCCGCGCTCAGCGAGCCGCTGGCGCGCGTCCTCGACCTGGAAACGTGGCGGGATGGAACCGACCTGGCCGCGCTGTATGACACGCTTCGGCAGATGGTCGCCGACAGCGTGGCGCAGGCGGAGCGCACGCGAAACCCGATTCGCGACCTGGTGTTTCCCCGTTTGCGCGCGAGAACGGATCGCTTCGCGCCCGCCAATGCCGGACTGTATCGCATCACGCCCGAAGAGGTCGCCGAGGTGCATCGCAGCGTCCTGTTCAACGGCGCGACCGAATGCTGCGACGGAACCATCGCCACCCACGATTCGCTGCTGCTGACCATCGCGCAGATTGGCATCGCGCTCGTGGCGTATCAGGGGCGGCAGGGAACCTGGGTGCAGCGTTTGTATCGCCGGGATTTGCAAACGCGCTATACAGACCCGGTGGAAGAAGCGCTCGCCCTGCTGCAACAGCGCGAGCGGCGCGACTCCGAAGGAGACCCGTCACGCGATCTTCTCAGCAGGCTGCTGCGGCGCACGCTGATGGAATACGCTGAGCGGGCGGCGCTGGCAAGCCTGTCTACCACGCCCTGGCGCATGGGACATGGCAACCCGGTTCCCTCCGATATGCTGCTGATTACCGGCAGCGGCGCGAAAGAATTGCTGCGCGCGGGCATGGACGTCCTCCGAAGACTGCTGCTGGGGCATCGCCGCTTTGTCTATGTCGTGAGCGAACCGGCAGACCGCCTGCTGCTGACGATTGGCAGCGCGCTCGACCCCTTGGAATTCGCGATTGTCAGCACGATGGAAACGCAGTTCGAGCGCTTGCGTCTGGTGGAAAGCCGCCCCGGAAGAGATCGGGACGAGGTGGAGGCGTTTATGAAAGAGGTCGGCCCGCAGGTGGTCATCGGCGTCTATCGCGCGGGCCGGTATGCGCCCGCGCAGGTGTTTTACGCGCACCGGGAGTTTGCCTGCGAAGCCGCCGCCATTGCAATCGCCGATTCGGTTCTGCAGCCGCAGCGGGGGTTTCCGATGCTGATTGATCTGGCCGATACCGTTTGTGGCACGGCGTTCGACGGCGGCAGTTTCTTCGGTTCGGTGCAGAACGCCTACGCCGCCGCGGGCGAGCCGACCCGCTATGCCGGCGAGCGCGAAACCCGCGCATAACAAGATATTGCCGCCAGCCTGAACCCGCATGGGCGGAGAATTTCGCGCGCAGGAGAAAAATGCATGGAACCCGTTGATATGGACAACAACGCCGTTGACGCTGGCAGCGCAATGAACGGTCTGCCGCCGCTGCCGCCCGACCTCGCGCAGCGCCTTCCGCACGCAGCCCTGGAAAATTTGCGCGCGGACGCGCGGACGGCGGGCGGAGCCTACACGCCGCCTGCGGATCGGGAGGGGGCCATCGGCTGCACGATGTTCGACACGCCGACTTCCGATGACGACACGATCCCGGTTCTGCTTCCGAAAGAAAATATCAGCGCCCTCCCGTCGCAGGCGGCGGTGCGTATCCGAAGCGGCGACGGGCGCGTCTATCTGGGCGTCGTGGTGCGCGGGCCGTTCGCGCTGCCGGACGGGCTGAAAGCCGACGCGCCACCCGTTGTCGCCACCGCGATAAGGGGCGGCTTTTTCCTGCCAGAGTATCATGGTCTCGTCGCCGTCGAGATTGCGGGCGAGGAGAAGAACGGCCAGCTGCATCCGCACCGGTTTCGGCCGCGTCCCAACAGCCCTGTCTTCGCACTTACAGAGGAAGAGGTCAGGACGTTCCTCAAAACCGGGGGCAACATCCATCTGGGCGACGCCTTCGGGCATGAAAACCTGCCCATCGCCTTTGCCTCGACTGCCAAAGAAGTCCTGCCGCGCCATACAGGCATCCTTGGCACGACGGGCGGCGGCAAGTCCACTACCGTCGCCAATCTCGTCGCGCAACTGCAGCAGGCGGGCGTTGCGACGATTCTGCTTGACACGGAGGGCGAATATACCGAAATCGACCAGCCGACCGATGACCCGAAGATGATCGAAATCCTGGCTGAAATGGGGCGGCTTCCGCAGGGCGTCGCCGACACCGACCTGTACTATCCTATCGGACGGCAATGCGCCAATCCACTCCATCCGCGCCGCCAGCCGTTCTCACCCTCGTTTGAAAACCTGTCGCCGTATGCCGCGCTTGAAATCTTCGATCTGAACGAGGCGCAGGAGGAGCGGTTCCAGAAAGCCATCACTATCGCCCTGCGCCTGCTCGA
>JBBRNU010000708.1:0-2556 GCA_038230115.1 Chthonomonadales bacterium
ATTCTACCTTCTTCCTTCGGGCTTGTCAACCTGCCCTGCGCGAAACGCTCGCTCGTTGCGAAACGCTCGCTCGTTCGCGCGGGGACGTAGGCGGAAACCCTTTCGTTTCCGCCCGACCGCAACGCCCCGAAAAGGCTTTGCGCGTCACTTCCGAAGGAGAAGAACATGAACCGTCTGTCAACGCCCCGCGCCGCCCGCCTGTTCGCCTGCCTGCTGTTCGGCTTGCTCTGCCTCGCCGCCAGTCGCCCCATGCAAGCGGCGACCATCAACATTGATAATTTCTATGCCATCTACAACGTCTACAATGGCGGCGTGTATGGCATGGAGTACGTGGACAAACTTGACACAAGCTTCCATGCGGATTGGGTGACGCAGGGAACATACTGTACTTATACGATTACGATGTACGTCTCATGGTATGACAGTGCGGGATTGCTGATAGCGGGCGCGCGCCAAGATGTCTTGCAACAGACATCCCACTCGTCTCCGACTAATATCGGTGACACTTTCCCCTTCGGTTACAGCAAATACACGGCTGAGACGCTCAAGCCAGCAAGAGCCACAAGCGCCATGTGCAAATACGTCCTAACCGTTGTGGTGGCAGACGGGATAAACATCTATGCCAGCAGAACGAGGACGAGCAATTTGCAAACCGTAAATTTTTGACGCTCAGATGTAGGCGATCATGCACCCTCGTCGTCGCGACAACCTACGTTCGATTCGCGCTGCCTGATGGCATTCTTCCGGCATCGGGAAGCGCAGTCTGATAGAGGTCGGCAAGGAGAAGTCGAAAATGCGAAGCAAAAAGACCTGCGCGCTCACGGGAATGGCGCTCGCGTTTTGCCTGGCTGCGGGCGCGGCGCAGGCGCAGCAAAAGCCTTCGGCCAACGGCAACCTCGACGGTCTCGCGCTCGCCCATGCTGCAGCCGGACGCAATGCCCTGCTGGAAAACGACGCGCGCTTGAACCTGCGCGTCAGCATCAAGCGTGAAGCCACCAACGAGGACGAAGCGGTGAGCGCGCTGGGCCGCATGACCAAGATCAAGATGCGCGTGGAGGACGACAAAGAAACCGAACTGGCGCAGTTGGCCTTCCGCTTTCAGAACGCGCCATTGAAAAACGTTCTCGATAGCCTAGCCGCCGTTTACGGTATGCTCTGGGTTCGGCAGAGCGGCGTCTGGGTTTTGCAGGCCGATCATGCGCGCAGGCGCGACTACCACCGTCCGCACACGCGGGCGCAGGCGGAAATATCTCGCGTGGGCCGCGAACTGCTTAAGGAACTTGCCAAACAGCCAGCGGAATTTCAAGCGCAGCTGCATAAACAGGATGTCCCCGGTCATCCAGATGGCCTGCCCTTCGGAGAACTGCCTTCCGCGATGCAAAGTCAGGTAAGCGCGATGCTTGCCGCCAACCTGCGGGATCGCGCTTCGCAGGGCGATAACATAACGCTGGCGCTGGACAATAATAGCTACGTCTCCCTGGAAAAATCGGACGAGAAAGATTACACGCACTACAGGATTGGTATCAGCGCGAGCGAGGCAGGGACGGGATTTTCTTTCAACGTCTTCCATGATCCGGCGGAAAACAACGACCGCATCGTGCATTACCAAGACCAGCCGACATCGGCATCTTTTTATCCCGATAAAGAGGACGGCGCTTCCCGTCTGGCCGCGCTCAACGCCGACCCGCGCCTCAAGCAGCGTTTTTCGCTCCGAATGCGCTACGCGACGCTGGCCGACGCGCTCCACGCCCTCGCCTCGCGCGCCGGTTTCGATTTCGCCGCCTATTATCAGGATAGGGGCGCGATTGTCCCGGAACGTAAGTCGTTTGCATTCGTGAATTTGCCGCTGGCGACCGTACTGGATCGGCTGGCGGCGCTGTACGGCATCACAACCGTCTTTCATGGGCGGCAGACGCATACCTGGGGTGAGCGGGCAAGCGGGGTTGTCGTGTTTCATCTTGGGCCGGAAGACCCCAATTTCAAGCCGCCGCCCGAACCGGGCTATCTCGCTCCGGGCGCGTCTGTAATTAAACGGCCCCTGCCTTCCGACCCGCCCGACCCGCCTTAACCCGGCGCGAACGGAGACGAAAATTCCAGAACGAAACGAACCAAGCGCGCCGCGCTCACTGCCCGCCGGTCGCCATCTGCATGATTTTTTCCTGCGTGGCGTCGGCGCGGCTGAGTTCGCCCGCGATCCGCCCCTCGTGCATCACCAGGATGCGATCGCTCATGCCCAACACTTCTGGCAGTTCCGACGAGATCATGATGATGGCGACGCCCTGCGCGGCGAGCGCGTTCATCAGTTTGTAAATTTCGCTCTTCGCGCCCACGTCAATGCCGCGCGTCGGCTCGTCGAAAATCAGGATTTTCGAGCCGGTGTACAGCCACTTCGCCAAAACGACCTTCTGCTGGTTGCCGCCCGACAGGTTCTGCACGGCCTGTTCCACGCTCGGCGTCTTGATGGCGAGGTCGGTTCGGTATTTTTCTGCAACCTGCCGCTCCTCGCCGCGCCGAATGAAGCCTAATGTGGACAGCAGGTCGAGGCTGGCGAGCGTG
>JBBRNU010000709.1:0-2555 GCA_038230115.1 Chthonomonadales bacterium
AAGCAGGGCATTGACATACTCTACGTCGGGTTCATTCTGGGGCATGGCGGCGACGCGATACAGATGCTGGAACTGGCGGCGGGCATGGCGGCGCGCGGCAGGCGCGTGAAGATCATCGTCCCGGCGCTGGAAACCTGTCAGGATTTCGCCCGTCGGTGCGCGGCGCGCGGCATCCCGGTCGAATGTAGCGCCGACATCCACGCCGACGCTTTCGCGGCCCGCCAGAGCCTGCCGCGCCTGTTTCGCTTCTTTATGCGCCATCGCGCGCAATTATGCCATCTGCACACCGGCGACGTGTGCCTGCCGCGTTCGGTTCTGCTGGTCATGCGCTTATTGCGAATGCCGCGCGGGTTTGTCACCATCCACAGCCCTTATAATACACTGGAGCCGGGCGACGCTCGCGCGCAGACCTGGGCCGCCGCCGTGCCGCAGCGTTTCCGGCAGGTTTTCTGCCCGTCCGCCCACAGCCGCAACACGCAGCGACGTTACGGCGTTCCCGACGCCTGCGTCACGACGATTCCCAACAGCGTCAACGTGGCGCGCTTCGGCAACGGCGATGCAAACGCGGCGCGGCAGCGTCTCGGCCTGCCCGACTCGGCCCGGCTGATCGTCTTTTCCTCCCGGCTCGATCCGCAAAAAAGACCGCTCGAAGCCCTGGAAGCGTTCGTGCAGTATGCAGGCGACTTTCCCGACACGCATCTGGTTTTCGTCGGGCGCGGCGCGCTGGAAGACGAGGCGAAAACGCGGGCGCAGGAGGCCGGGCTGTCGGCCCGCGTGCATTTCGTCGGCTATCAGGACAATGTTCCCGACTGGCTGGCGGCGGCCTCGGTCTGGACATTCCCGACCGAATCCGAAAATTTCAGTCTGGCCGTTCTGGAAGCCCTCGCGGCGGGCTGTCCGATTGTCAGTACGCTGTGCCAGGGTAACGATGAGGTATTGGTCGCTGAGGAAAACGCCCTGACAGTCGCCATTGGCGACGTCGCGGGGCAGGCGGCGGCGATCCGTCGCCTGCTGACCGACCCGGAACTGTGCGCCCGACTGAGCGCGGCGGCGCGGGCCACGTCCGCCCGTTACGATGTCGCGCACATGGTCGCGCAGTACGAAAGCTTCTACGAGTCAGCGCTTCCCGACTTTGGCTGGTCGGCCCGCGCCTCCATCCCGGTTCCTGTCGAAAGCGATTAGCGCTGAACTCCCCAGTTGCCGAAAAAAGCCGCGAGACGATACGCGCCCTGACGTCAATCGCCGCTTATTGATGCATCACCGGATTGAGCGGCAAACGCAAGCCTTTCTTACGCTCCGCAATTTCGACGCTTACGCCAGGAGTCGCACACACGCTTCAACCTGCTGCCACAAGGCCGTTCGCTCTTCCAGCGAAGCCGAAGGCATGGCCTCGAAAGCGGCTATCATTGCGAGACGCGCCTGCAAATCCGCGACAGAAAGCGTCAGACACTCCTCTTGCGCGGCGTAACTCATCTGTACCGAATGCCGCGCAAACCGCCGCCGCGCTTCCGCGAGCGAGAGACTGGCGTTCGGTCCGCCCCAGGTTTGATCCGCCGCCGCATCATCCTGTCCGTCGTCCTGCCAATGACACAGATCGCAAATGTCATGGGCATCGCGTTCGGAGAGTGTGAGGTAGCCGCAGCAAGGGCAACTCACGCGGTATTTCGCTCCGCCTGACGCGCCGTAGGCGTCAAACCAGCGGCGTCTTTCGGCAAAAGAATCTGGCATTGTTTACGCCCTTCAAAGCACAAAAAATTGCTGTTATTACCTAGCGCACATACAAACTAGATTGCGCTCTGGAACGCAATCTAGTATACTGATGACGCTACTAATCGAAGGGAGCGCGTCCATGACCATGCAAACCGGAAGTGTCAACGTCAGAGTCACCAAGCAAACTCATCAGCAGCTGGCAGCGCTCGCCAGAGAGAACGGCCTCTCGATGCAGACAATTCTGGATCGCGCCGTAGAAGTTTATCGCCGCCAGTCCTTCCTCGAAGCCCTGAATGCCGATTTTGCCATCTTGCGGGCGCAGCCGGAAGAGTGGGCCGAGGAAATGCAGGAGCGCGAACTTTGGGAACAGACGCTGGCGGATGGATTGGAGCAGGCATGAGTCCAACGCCCGCTTCGTCTTCGCCATTACGCGGGGAAGTCTGGATGCTGAACTTCGATCCGACGCGCGGGCATGAGCAGGCAGGAACCCGTCCCGCGCTCATCCTTTCCGTGGACGTTTTCAACGCGGGGCCTGCCGACCTCGTGATCGTACTGCCCATCACCAGCCGCGCCAGGGGAGTGCGTTCCCACGTAACGGTTCAGCCGCCTGAAGGCGGGTTGCGCGTAACGAGCTTCATCAAATGTGAAGACGTGCGTTCCGTCGCGAAGGAGCGGCTGCACCGGCGTCTAGGGGCTGTTTCAGTTCAGACAATGGCGGAAGTCGAAGACAAGTTACGAATTCTGCTCAATCTGTAAGCGCCGCAGCCAGGCGTACAAAACCTCTTTTACGGGTCATAACCGATGCGAAACTGCGAAACGTATTGGCGCTTCATCCGGCTATCTTA
>JBBRNU010000710.1:0-2527 GCA_038230115.1 Chthonomonadales bacterium
CCAGCGTCGCCAGACCCGCCCCGACCGCGCAGACGCCGCCCCACCCCGCCCGGCTCCATGCAAGCGCGGCTAGATACGAGCCGGTCGAGCCGCCGAGGAAGTACGAGACCATATAAACCGTGTTCAAGCGGCTGTGCGCGTCGGGCAGGAGGCTGTACACGCGCGTCTGGTTGGCGATGTGCGCCGACTGCACGCCCAGATCGAGCAGGATCACGCCGACAATCAGCCCCCACAGGTGCAGCCCGAACGTCCAGAACAGCAGATACGACGCAAAA
Organism: Chthonomonadales bacterium; assembly: GCA_038230115.1. Taxonomy (GTDB): domain Bacteria; phylum Armatimonadota; class Chthonomonadetes; order Chthonomonadales; family Chthonomonadaceae; genus JBBRNU01. Next base: position 276 of record JBBRNU010000710.1, read on the forward strand.
ATGATGCCGACCGCCCCGCCGATCAGCAGGCGCGGGCTGCCTCGGTCAGCCAACCTGCCGACGACCGGAGCGGCGAGCGCGCCGGTCGCGCCCACTAATCCGAACAGCCCTGCCGCCGTCGCGCCCAGATGATACGCGGGCGACTCCAGCAGAAAAACCAGTGTGGCCCAGAACGCGCTGAACGTCCCGAAGACCAGCGCCCCGTTGAGCGCCGCCTGCCGCAAAATCGGCTGCTCGCGCACGATCTGGAACAGCGAGCGCATCAAATCGCCGTAGCGCATCGGCGCGGCGGGGCGGCTCTCCGGCAGGCGCAGACGCAAAATCAGGGCCATTCCGACCATCGCCGCCGCCGCCAGCCCGTACACAGTGCGCCAGCCCCACTGGTCGCCGACAATCCCGCTCACCGTCCGCGACAGCAGAATTCCGAGCAACAGGCCACTCATGATGACGCCGACCACTTTGCCGCGCTCGCCAGGCGGCGACAAATGGACGGCGAATGGCAGCAGCGCCTGAGCCATCACGGTCGAAACGCCGACGGCGTAGGTTGCCAGCGCGAGGACGACCAGCGAGGGCGCGGCGCCCGCCGCCAGCAGGAACAGAGTCACCATCCCGAACAGTGTCACGATCAGACGCCGCCGTTCCACAATGTCGCCCAGCGGCACAAGCAGAAACAGCCCGGTCGCGTAGCCCATCTGCGCCAGCGTAGGCAGAATGCCCGCCTGCCCCGGCGTTGCGCGCAGGCTGCGGGCGATCTGTCCGAGCAGGGGCTGATTGTAATACAGGTTGGCGGCGGCAAGTCCGCTCGCGATCGCCATCGTGATAATCAGGCTGCGCTCCATCGGGCGGCGGGCCGGGACATCGTCCGGCATTTTCAAAGCGTCAGGCGCTTCCCGCGTTTCCATCAAAGCGTTTTTCCTTCGGCAGCGTTATAAAGCGGCGGCTCGCGTCATCGCGCCAATGGCCGGAACCTGTGGGGGTTTCAGCTTCCCGCAATGCCGCTCGCCCTCCCTTTTTACGCGCCAAAACCGCCGATTGACGCCGCTACAGGGTGTGTTCCCGGCGAATCGCGGCGAGCAGGCCGTCCGCCGCCGCATTGACAAGCGCGTAAACGCCCTCGAAACCGCCATCATAAAACGGGTCGGGAACTTCCCGCACGCCCGTATGCGGCGCATACTCCAGGAACCGCGCCACTTTCGCCCGCCCGCCGCCCAGGGCCATCACGTCGGCGTAATTCGTCTCGTCCATCGTCAGGATGTAATCGAAATCGTCCAAATCGTCGGTTTCGATCTGGCGGGCGCGGTGCGCGTATTCGATGCCCCGGCGGGCGAGCAGGGCGCGCGTCCCGGCGTGCGGCGTTTCTCCGGCGTGCCAGTGTCCGGTTCCCGCCGAGTCGGTTTCAATGACGTTCGCCAGCCCCGCCGCCCGAACTTTATGCTGAAACACGGCCTCGGCCATCGGCGAGCGGCAAATATTGCCCAAACACACGAACAAAACGCGAATCATAGAGCGTCTCTTTTCAGTAGTATTGCGAAAAGTGCAAGATTGACGGCAGGCGGAAGTTTGCAGGATTGTAGGCGCGTCGCCAGGCGCACAGGAGCGGCAGCGCGCGGCGCTTTTCCGACACATCAGAATACCCGCAACCGCCCCCCGGTCACAAGCCAGGCCCGGCCTCGCCCCGGTGTCCCCGCAACAACGCGCGTCTTTTTCTGCCGACTTTCTTTCCAGCGCCGCAACTATTTCTTTCCGGTTCGTGTCTAGTACGGGGAGTGTTTCCGACGATAGAGATGCAGCCCAAGTTTGTGTTAGGCCCCCGCGCCTCGTAAGGAGGAACCATGAATCACCTTGACCCCACGCCCCAGACTGACCCCGCGTCGGGCAGTCCGACCGCCCATTCTGATCTGCTGATCGAATTGGAGGCCGATTTCGCGGAAGAGGGCGCGTTCGGTCGCCGGATTTTGGAAGTTGCGTCCGACATGGTGCGCGTACGGGACGCGAGCGGCGCGATCACGTTCCAAATGCCCATCGCCGACGTGAAATCGGCCCGCAACGAGCCGCTGGTGGGCGGCGGACGGCTGGAAATCCAGCCCAAGAGCGGCGAGGTCGTCCCGATCATCTCGTACTCGCTGACCCTCGCCGCCAAGTTTTCCGAAGCGGCGCGCGGTATCGAGCAGCTGGCGAAGGGCGAGCCGCTGCTTATCAATCTGAAGCAGGAAAACGTTCGCTGTCCCAAGTGCGACCGGCTCCTGCCCGAA
>JBBRNU010000711.1:0-2526 GCA_038230115.1 Chthonomonadales bacterium
CCATCGCCTCTTTGTCCACGCGCACAGTCGTCAGCGGCGGGTGCGCGTGCTGGCTATAGGAAATATCGTCGAACCCGATCAGGCTTAAATCTTCGGGAATGCGAATGCCCAGCGTCCAGCAAATTCGCATCGCCAGCAGCGCGTTTTCGTCGTTGGTCGCCAGCAGCGCGGTCGGGCGGTTGGTCGCCAGCAGCGCCTGCCGCAGGTTCGCCGCGCACTCCACCGGATTCGACCCGCCGATAACCCGTTCAGGCTCCGGCGCAATCCCGGCTTCCAGCAGGGCGCAGGCGTACCCGCGCTGGCGATCCTGAAAGGTCGTTACGCTCGCATCGCTCTGGAAAAAACCGATGCGCCGGTGATTTTGTTTCAGAAGCAGGCGAACCGAAGCGAACGCGCCGCCAAATCCGTCGGAAAGCACGCTTTCGTAGCGGCCCGTCTCGTCGCGATTGTCCACAAGTACCATTTTCGGCACGTACTGCGCGAAGGCGGCGAGGATTGCCGGTTCCGCTGTGCCGACCAGCAGCATTCCCCCGACCGCCCGCTCCAGAATCATCTTGGGCGCTTCCTGCGATAGGCTGTGCCGATCCGTCGTGTGCAGCAGCAGGTGCAGGCCGAGCGCGGAGGCTTCCGCCTGCACCCCGGACAAAATGGACGCATAAAACATGTTGGACAGGAGGGTATCGGACGGTTCGGCGGCGAAGAACTGAAAGCCAATCGAGTCCGCCGCCTCGGAACCGCCGCGCTTTTTCGCTTCCGGCGTTCGCTGGCGACGCGGCGTGTAGCCCAGCTGACGGGCGACTTCCCGCACCCGCTCCTGCGTCTGCTCTTTGATGAGACCGGAGTCGCTGAAAGTTCGGGATACCGTAGCAGCGGAAACTCCGGCGCGCTTGGCGACTTCGTGTATGCTGGACATGAAGACATTATAGCGTACATTTGCAATGCCGTCAATGCAAATTGCAAGAAATCTACCCGTTATTTCATGAAATATTTTGCATCGTTATTGCAAAAACAGGGCTTGTTTGCACGCTGACGCAAACAAGCCCTGCGTCGCTTTTGCAGCGCAGGGGTTGCATCAAATCGCCCGTTGGCGGCAAGAATTGGGGGAAAGTTCGGGTTCTATACGCCTGGCTGTTGACGCAGGTGAATGAATTCGGCGAGCGCCTGCTGCCAGGGGCGCAGGTTGTCGCGGCCCTGGAGTTCGAGGGTGTAGCGGCGCAGGACGGAGTAGGGCGGAACCTGAGTCGGGCGCGGCCACTGGCTGGCGGGAATCGGCTTGATTTCCAGGTTTTTTACGCCCGCAAGTTCCAGCGTTTTCTGCGCCAGTTGATTCCACGAGCAGGAACCGGCGTTCGTGACGTGATAAGTTCCATACAGCGGCGAGTCGAGAAGCGCGATCAGCGTTTGCGACAGATCAACCGTGTGCGTCGGACTGCCGGTCTGGTCGCAGACGACGTTGAGTTCCGTGCGCGTTTTCGCCAGTTCCAGCATCTTGGCGGGGAAACTCGGCCCGTGCGCGCCGAAGAGCCAGGCCGTGCGCGCGATGAAGTGCTTACGGCAAAGCTGGGCGACATACCGCTCGCCCGCCAGCTTCGAGGCTCCGTAATGACCGAGCGGATGCGGCGCGTCGAATTCCGTGTAGGGCGTGGTCTTGGTTCCGTCAAACACGAAATCCGTGCTGACGTAGGCGAGCGTGATCTGGTGCGCGCCGCAGACCGCCGCCAGATTCCAGGTTCCCAGGGCATTGACCCGGTAAGCCAAGTCGGGATTGCGCTCACAGCCATCCACGTCCGTATAGGCCGCGCCGTGAATGATCGCGTCGGGCTGATGCTGCAGCACGGTTTTGGCGACGCTCGCCGTATCCGTAATGTCCATCGGCTCCCACGACTTGACGCGCATTCCCTCGCGCGCCCCGACGTCCGTGCGAATCACGTCATGGCCCGCCGCTTCCAACTGCGCGCCCAGATCAATGCCCAGCATTCCATTGGCCCCGGTAATCAGAACCCGCATCACAGCCTCCCTACGCGCTAAGTCAATCCGAAAAACCCCTGCCCCGGCTTGTCGAACGCGAACAGGAGCAGCACCAGCAGAAACCACGCGACGAGGGCGACCTGCAAGGTGCGATCCTGAAGCAGAACCTCGTCCGGCGCCCCGCCCATTCCCTTTTGATACACCAGATAAAGATACCGGAACACGCTGTAAATTACGATGGGAACCGTGACCCACAGGTGCGGATGATTGCGGGCGGTTTCGGAATCAACGCTGTAAACAGAGTAAAAAACGATGGTGACGCCGCAAACGATAGTGATGAGCTGGTCGAGAAACGGCAGGCTGTAATCCTGCAAAATCGCCCGGTGTTTGCCTGCGTCTGCGCCGAGCAGGACGAGTTCCTGCCGCCGTTTGCCGAACCCCAGAAACAGGGCCAGTTGCAGCGAGCAGAGCAGCAGCCATTGCGAGATGCCGACGTGGATCACGAGCGCCCCGGCGACGGTTCGCAAGACAAACCCCGCCGCAATCGCACAAACGTCC
>JBBRNU010000712.1:0-2523 GCA_038230115.1 Chthonomonadales bacterium
GCGCGCAGGGAACTGCCCGGTCTCGACCCGCGCCGTGCCGACATCATTCTGGGCGGGGCGATTCTGCTGTCGCAGGCGCTGGCGTTCGTGGGCAGCCCCTCGGTCGCCATCAGCACGCGCGGCCTGCGCTGGGGCGTTTTGTACGACCGCTTTTTGCCCGCTTGAAATTTCGAGACGATTTCGAGTCGCCTGCCGTCAATCAACCGAGAGAGTGAACATTCGAGAAACCGAAGCCTTGAGGAATGGAAAACGCATGAACGCGAAACTGAACGCCGTGCTGGAGCTGGCCCGCCGTTACGATTATGACGCGGGCCACGCGCATCAGGTGGAATGCCTGGCCGGGACGCTCTTCATGGAAACCGAGCCGCTGCATCAACTGGGCCGCGACGACCGCAAACTGCTGGAATACGCCGCGATTTTGCACGACATCGGCTACTACGTCAGCTCCAAAGAGCATCACAAGCACGCCCTGCAAATGATTATGATGGAGCCGATGCCGGAGTTCAGCCGCGAGGAAAAGACGATCATCGCCAACCTCGCCCGCTACCACCGCAAAGCCCCGCCCAAGTTGGAACACACCGCCTACGGGATTCTTTCCGACGCCGACAAGCAGCGCGTCAACCTCATGGCTCCGCTCCTGCGGCTCGCCGACGCCCTCGACCGCTCGCATCAGGGGCAGGTGCAGGAATTGTTCTGCGACCTGCGCGACGATGGCATCACAATTTACGTCGGCGCGGAAACCGAGATGCCCACCGAAACCGCCGCCATTGACCGCAAGGCCGATATGTTCCGCCAGGTGTATCGCCGCGACGCCCAATTGCGCGTCCTGCGCCCCCGCCTGCCGACCGCCCGCCCGGAAGCCGGGTTCGCTTTCGAGGGCGCGCGTTAAACTTTCTGAAAAAATTCCGCCAACTCAGGCCCATTTCACACCGTTCGTGTGACTATTGCCGCATATCCCCGCCCCCGTCCCGCTGTATAATGTCGCCAACACAACCAACGCAGCCCGCGCCACTTGAAACGACGCGGATTGGCGACACAAATTACTATGGGGAGGGCGGGAAAGATGATGGACTTGAATCTGGCGTGGCAGGGCTGCTTGAACAGCGCGGGCATTATGGTGATGTTGATTTCCTTCGCCCTGATCGGGATGTGCGTTCTGACCGCCGCCATCGCGACGTGCGGCTGCCTGTCGCTGACCGTGCCGAGCGCCCAACCGGAAAACGGGCTGTCAGAGGCGGAAGGCGAGTTCGCGAGCATGGGAACCGGCCCGGATTTGCGCCTGACGCCTGTCCTGCTCCCGCCCGTCTGCTAATAAAAAGAGGGAAAACGGGAAATTTCGGCCCGCGAAAAATATTTTTGGCGGCAACGAAATTTTCGGGAACTTTTCGTCGGGATGTTACGTCTTATGCACTGTAAGTGTGATTTCGTTAACATAGGCAATACCGGCGCGGTCATGAGGCCCGCCCCAATTAAATAGACAAGTTCATATCGTATCCATGCAGCGGCAATGTTTGTCACTGCATGAAGGCCCAGGCGTCTTTGTTGCAGGAGTTCTTCCTACGACGGCTTCGTTGCGCTTGGCATACAATTACCAACCTCAGCGGCTCTGTTTCAGGAACTCCCGAAACAGAGCCGCTTTTTGTTTTTATTTATCGCCGCCTTTCACCGTTGCAGAGCAAAAATACGGACCCGTGAAAATCGAATAGAGTTGATGGACGCGGCACAGATTGTCGCTCCAGGCAGGCCTTGTACGTCTGCGGGTAACAAGCCCCATTACGCACAGTGCGGCAGCGCAAATCCAACCGCGCGCCGTCCAGCCTTGTCAGGAGAGGATCAAACCCATGTTCACGATGACTCAGCCCCACGCAGGCGCTCAGACCCGTCCGCTCTTCACGCCGTCCGGCTCGCAGTCTTTTGAGGCCGTCGGCGAGGTCGCCCTCATCGAACGCTGCAAAGCGGGCGACGCCGCCGCGTGGGACAACCTGATTCGCCGCTACGAGAAATCGGTCTACAAATTTGCTTATTCGCTTTGCCGCAACCACGAGGAAGCGGGCGACATCGCGGGCCAAGTGTTTCTCCGGCTATATCAGAACCTGCACACCTTCCGCAACGAGGCCAGTTTCACCTCGTGGCTGTTCCGCATTGTCCGCAACACCTATCTCGACCTGTGCATTCGCCCGGCGCATCGCGGTCATCTGAGCCTGGACGCCAGCCCGAACAATGACGGCGAGCCGTCGGCGGGCCGCGACATCATGGATACCGCCCCGTCCCCCGAAGCCGTCTGCCTGGAGAACGAAACCGCGCAGATGCTTGCCAAGGCGATCCATCACCTGCCCGCCTACCAGCGCCAGGTGCTGCGAATGTACCATACCGAAGGCAAGTCCTACGAAGAAATCGCCGCTTCCACCGGTCTGTCCATCGGAACTGTGAAATCCCGTTTGATCCGCGCCCGCACTATGCTGCGCGAGCGCCTCGCCCCCTTCCAAGAATCCCTGATGGTGGCCTGAGCCAGCTTCGCAAACC
>JBBRNU010000713.1:0-2515 GCA_038230115.1 Chthonomonadales bacterium
TGAATGTGCCGACTTTGCGCCGCGCGCCGCGAACGCGCGTTTGCGCGATGCCGCTTCTGACCCTATCCGTCCTGCTCGCTCTGCCCGGATGCAATTCGCAGGAGCAGGCGCGCATTGACCGGTCGCTCGCCGAGCGGGACGTTCGCGACGTCACCGCGCTCCCGACCGCCGCGCCCGCCGCCTCTCCCGCCGCGCCGTCCAGGCCCGCCGAACCCGCCATTTCCGAGGCCGAATTCGGGCTGCCCTTTTACCCGAACGCGAAGCCGCTGGCAAATCAACCGACCGCCGACTCCCTGTTCGGCACGGATGGCATGGCCGCGCTCGTCCTGGAGTCGCCGGACGCAATGGACAAAGTGGCGGCTTTTTACAGCGACCGGATGGCCGGGGCCGAGCGCTCCCAAACGACGGAAAACGGCAAAAACATCGTGCGCTTTTCCCAGGCAAGCCGCGAAACCGGCAACGGCGTTCGCAGCGTGCAAATCAGCGAGGCGGCAGGGCGAACCCGCATCGAGCTGCTCAACGTCAAAGCCACGCAGTCCGCCGATTCGCTCTTCGCCGCGCCCCCAACCAATCTTCCTGTTTCTTCTCTGGGTGGAAACGGCGCGGGCGGCGCGAGGGGAAGCGCGCCGGGCCGCGAGACTGCGCCGCCCGCTGTCGGTTCCGCCCCGCCGCCCATAACCGACCGCGCGCCCGCCGGTCTGGACGGGACAAACGGCGGGAACGGGACGATGAGAACGGCGGCTCCGAACGCCCCGCCGCCTGCCAATCCATTAACGGGCGGGCCTGGCGATCACGCGCCCGCCACAATCAAGAGCCGCCCTGCCCCGCCGCGATAATCCTTCCTTCAGGAGTTTGCACGCCCATGCCCGGTGTTGAAATCGCCTTGTCCCATGCCGACCTGATTCAGGAAATTGACGCGACCGAAACCGCTCCCGGTCGCGCCGCCTTCTGGTGGCTGGGCCAGCATACGTTCGTCGTCAAAGCGGGCGGGCTGATTATTTATATTGACCCCTGGTTCGCGCCTTGGGAGTCGCGGCAAACCCCCACCCTCCTGACCCCGCAGGAAGCGTCCAACGCCAACCTCGTTCTGGTGACGCACGGGCATGGCGACCATCTCTGCCCAGAAACCCTGCCTGACCTGGCAGTCGCCTCGCCGGACGCGATTTTCGTGTGTCCACGCACCGAAGCGAACCGGATGCTGGCCGAGGGCCAGATTCCTTTGGAGCGTCTGCGTCCGCTCAATGCAGGTGAGAAACTGACGCTGGCGGGCGTCACGGTCACGGCGATCAAAGCCAAGCACGAAACGTTCGACGAACACCCGGAGTTAGGTTTTCCCTATCTGGGTTATGTCGTCCAGACGGGCGGCGTGACGTTCTACCACGCGGGGGATACGATTTTGTACGACGGCCTTCTGTTCACGCTGCAGGCGTGGCCGCGTTTCGACGCCCTGTTTCTGCCGATCAACGGGCGCGACGCCGAGCGCTATCTGCGGGACTGCATGGGCAATTTCACGTTTCAAGAGGCGGCGGAACTGGCGGGCGAACTGCGGCCCGGCCTGGCAGTTCCTTCTCACTACGATATGTTCATCGGCAATCAGGAAGACCCCGCCAAGTTCACGCGATTTCTCGAAGCCAAGTTTCCCGGCGTCCGGTCATGGGTCGGGCGGGCGGGCGAGCGAGTTTTCTTTCCTTGAGGCCGGGGCGAATCGGGGCGATCATCAATCCGCGCGCGGGCGGCTGGCGGCGTCACGCGGGCGTGACCGCGCCGGGCGACATGGGGCGAACGGTCGCCGGGTGGCTGGCTCCCGGCGCTCCGGCCTGTGTGGAAACCCGCCTGATGCGCGCCGCCGACGACGGGGCGCGGCTGGCCCATGAACTGCTTTCGGCGGGCTGCGAAACCATCGTTGCAGTCGGGGGCGACGGCACGATCAATGACGTCATTCAAGGCCTGTGCGGCCATGAGTGCGCGGCGCGGGCGCGGCTGGGGTTGATTCCGATGGGAACCGCCAACGTTCTCGCCCGCGTTCTGAGCCTGCCGCTGCACGCCCCGGAACTCGCGGGCCAGGTCGTGCAGGCCGGGCAGGAGCGCGTCATTGACCTGGGGCGCATGGGCGAGCGGTGGTTCGCCCTCGTCGCCGGAATCGGGTTCGACGGCGCGGTGACGCGCGCGGTAGACCTTCGCCTCAAGCAGCGCGTGGGCGAACTGGCCTACGCGCTGGCCGCGCTGAAAGTGGCGGGCGGCTTTCCGCGTCCGCGCGTCACGCTGACCCTTGACGACCGCGCGCCGCAAGCGTTCGACGCTTACCTGACCCTGGTCGCGAACGGCGGGCGGTATGCGGGGCGATATGAATTAGGGGCCGAGGTGCGGATTGACGACGGCTGGCTCGACGTGTTCGTCTGCCTGCGGCATGGCCCGCTCCTCGCCGATCTGCTTACGCACAGCCTGGCCCTGTCGCGGGGTCGTCTGGCCCAAACGCCGGGCATCGCGCATTTCCGGGCGCGGCGCATCGTCGTCA
>JBBRNU010000714.1:0-2514 GCA_038230115.1 Chthonomonadales bacterium
CCGAAGCGCCGCGCCTGCGCGCCGGACGCCGGTTCGCCTGGGCGGCGTCCGGCCCCGCAGTCTCCGGGCGCAGCTGGCGCTGTGGCAGGCGGCGCTGCTGGCGCTGACCCTGCTCCTGCTCGCTGTCTTCACGTATGTTTTGCTGGGCGAGTTTTTGCGGTCGCGCGCCGACGCCGATTTGGAACGCTACGCCGAAACTGTCAGCAAAAACATCGCCGCCACGCTCTACCACTATCAAACCCTGCATCCCGGCCAGTCGCTCGACGCCCCGACCGAACAGAGCTTCATCGCCAACGACGATTTGCAGTCGTGGGGCCGCTACGTGCAGGTCATTGACCCGCGCGGCAATACGGTCGCTCGCTCCGACGCCCTCCGCACCGTGAAATTTCCCCGTCTGGACGACGCGCTTCTGGCCGGACTGCGCGGCCAAACCCAATTCAACACCGATAAAAGCCTGGGCGAATACCCGATTCGCATCGTCACCGTGCCGGTGATGACCGGGCCGCACGTTCCGTATCTGGTGCAGGTCGGAGCGTCGGTCGAGGGCGTGGACGCCGCTTTGCAGCGCGCTTCCGTTATTCTGCTCCTCCTGACGCCTTCGGTTTTCTTCATCGCGCTTCTGGGCGGCTGGGCGCTGGTGGGCCGCGCTTTGAAGCCCGTAGACGAGATGACGCAGACCGCGCTTTCGATTGGCAGCAAGCATCTGGATCAGCGCCTGACCGCGCCCCGAACCGACAATGAGATCGGGCGGCTGGCCGGAGCCTTGAACGAGATGATCGCCCGGCTGGACCAGAGTTTCCGCCAGATCGAGCGGTTTTCAGCCGACGCCTCGCACGAATTGAAGACGCCGCTGACGAGCATTCGCGGCGAGGCTGAGGTCGCGCTGATGGCGTCCGACTTGCCGCCGCAGGCGTATCGCAAAACCCTGCAAAGCATTGTGGAAGAGACCGAACGGCTGTCGTCCATTGTCAACAATTTGCTGCTATTGTCGCGGGCCGACGCCGATCAGGTGCGCTTGAAGTCGGAGCCGGTGGCGCTGGACGAGATCGCGATGGCGGCCTATGAGCCGATGGAACGGCTGGCGCGGCGCAAGAATATCCGGCTTGACATCGAGGCGATGGACGAGATTTCTCTGCGCGGCGACGCGCTCTGGCTACAGCAATTGCTCACGAACCTCCTCCACAACGCCATCAACTACACGCCGGAGGGGGGCCGAGTGTTTCTGTCGCTGCAAGCCGGGCGCGAAACCGACGGGCCGGAGGAGACCGGCGTAGCGCTGCTGAGCGTGCGCGACACCGGGCCAGGCATTCCCGCCGAGCATCTGCCGCACCTGTTCGACCGCTTTTATCGCGTGGATTCGGGGCGGAGTCGGGATCAGGGCGGCAGCGGGCTGGGACTGAACATCGCGCGCTGGATCGCCCATTCGCACGGCGGCCAGATCACGGTCGTCAGCGAGGTCGGGCAGGGAACGACCTTTATGGTGCGCCTGCCCCGAACAGAAAAGCCGTTGTCGGAACCGGCGGGTTAGCGCCTGCCGCCTATCGGGGCGAAAGCCACACAAGCCGCTTTGCGCGCGTTAGGCGCGGGCCGATAGACGCCGGTTTGCGCGGGACGCTGGCTTTTTCGGAGCGCAGCGTAATCAAATCGAGCGGCGCGAGGTCGGGAACCGTGATTTCGCCGTTACGCATGAGGAGCGTTCCCGCCGTCGCGTTGTTGACGCCGCTATTACTGCGGCGCACGGCAAAACGCAGCGTTTTTAGGGCTGCCAACTCCGGGACGCGCACGGTGACGGCAAAGCGTTTCGCCGCGTAGCCGCTGTTGTGCAGGGCGAAATCGTTCGGGTCGTCGGCGTCCCGAAATTCGGGCGCGGTAAAGTTGGCAAGCCCGACGCCCCAGGAGCCGTCGGGGTTTCGGGCGACTGCCGCGTTCACGCGCGGTTTTTTGCCGTAAGCGTAGTTCATTTCGCCTTCCAGACTGCTCAGGCTGTGGCGAAAAACCGCGCCCACGCCGAATGTATCGGCCAGCTGTTGAAAATAATAGTACTTTTGCAGGACGGTCAGTTGGAACGGGGCGGTCTCATACTTGAGAAGGCGGCCCGTGTTGCCGTTTGGATCGGCTTGCTCGGCCCCAATAAAAAATTGCCAGTGCGTGACGCGATGATTGACGTCATTGAGGAAGCGCCGAAGCGCTGGCGGCTTGAAACGCATTCCCCGCCGCCTCGTCGCCGTCGAAAGTGCCGCCTGCTTCCGTAATCCAGTAGGCTTTGCCGACGGCGCGCGTCGCCATGTCTTCGGTGGCGGCGTTGTTATAGGAGTGGGTGGCGACGCCTGCGAGCGCTCGCCACGCCTGCGGGTCGGCCTTGAGCGCGTCCACGACCGCGTAAGCGTCCGCGCCGCAGTTGGCGGATTCGGGCGCGACGATTTGCACAGCGCGCAGCCTGCGCTGGTCGAGGGCGGCCCGCAGCGTTCGGATCATTACGGGCCATTGCCTATCGGAGAACTTGACCGGGCGATC
>JBBRNU010000715.1:0-2513 GCA_038230115.1 Chthonomonadales bacterium
AGGATGTCGGGCGCGACGGCTTCCGACTCGACCGCGAACATGGTTCCCGTCCGTCCCAATCCAGTCTGCACCTCGTCGGCGATCAGCAGCAGGCCGTTGCGGTCGCACAGGTCGCGCAGGCCGCGCAAATACCCTGCGGCAGGAACGATAATGCCGCCTTCGCCCTGAATCGGCTCGATGATGATGGCGGCGGTTTGCGGGGTGACGGCGGCGCGGGCGGCGTCCAGATCGTCAAAGGGAATGAAGGTCGCGCCGGGCAGCAGCGGCTCGAAGGGCTTGCGGTACTTCTCGCGCCCGGTCACGCTAAGAGCGCCCAGCGTTTTGCCGTGATACGAGCCGTGCGCGCTGATAAAATCGGTTTTGCCGGTTGCGATGCGCGCCATTTTCAGCGCGGCCTCGACCGCTTCCGCGCCGCTGTTGGAGAAGAAGCAGTAGGTCAGTTCGCCCGGCGCAAGCGCCGCCAGACGACTGGCAAGCTGGGCTTCCGGCTCGCTGAAAAACGTGCGCGTGGAAAGCGGAATGCGGTCCAATTGCCGATGCACGGCGGCGACGACGCGGGGATGCCGATGCCCGACCGAAAACACGCCGTAGCCGCCCACAAAATCCAGATACTGCGCGCCGCTCGCCATCGTCACGACGCAGCCCAGCGCGCTTTCCTCGACGTCGCCGAAGCCGCCGAACTGCCGCAGGCGGGCCAAACCCGGATTGACGTGAGCGCGGTGCGCTTCCAGCACGCGGTCAATGCGCGCCTGAGGCATCTCGTCTAAGGCGTCCAGCCGCGCGAATTCGCCCAGCGCAAAGTCTTCGGTTACGATCATGGTCGTTTGTCGCCTCCTGGCTTCATTATAGCATTTGGGGGCGAATTCGGCCCGCGAAGCCGAAAGCGGCGCCTCTAAGCGATGAGATTTTCACCGGTTAAGAGGTATAATGCAAATATGAACACTCCCAACGAGCCGCGCGCTCACCAACAAGATTTGGATACCAGCCTGGCGTTTTCGTCCCGATGTCTTCCCAGTTCCGATGCCGAGATTCAAGAGCGGCAGCGCCTGGAGGAATTCACGCAGCGCAAGGCCGAGGAGAACCGCCAGAAATGGGCGGCGGCGGAAGAACGCCATCAAGAGTATCAGGCGTTCTACGAGGCTAATAAAGAGCGTCTGGATCGCGAAGAGGCCGCCCGCGCCGCCCGCCGCAACGGGAAGTGGAAACGCTGATTTGCGGGCGGCGACTGCGCGTTTCAGGCCGCGCCGAACCAGGTTTTCAAACGGGCCTCCCGTCCTGCCAACGAGAAAAGCCGCGCACAGACGATTGTACGCGGCTTGCCTAGCTTTGGGTCGCTATAGCGGGGGGTAGGTGAATTGTTCTTCCCGGCTGGAAAGGGGGTTTTCAACCTCCGGCAGAACCCGTTGGCTCCGTGACGCCCAGGACGACGCGCGCGGCGGGACTTAACTGCGCCCAGGTTTGGGGCCGAAGATGCGCCTGCTGATCCAGTTGCTGCGGCTGATGGCGGCGCGTGAAATAACCGTGCAACACGCGGCGGGACGCGCCCGACAGGTTCCGGGTTCCCCCATGCCACGTGTGACTGTTGACAACCACGACATCGCCCGCCCGCGCCTGCAAAACAACCTCGTCGGGGTGGGGCGCGGCAGGATCGGGCATCACGTCGGACGGAATTTTGTCGCCGCGGTGCGTGCCGGGAATCACGCGGGTCGCGCCGTTATCGGGCAGAAAATCGTCGAGCAGCCAGAGCGAGTTGCAGACCTGGCAGTCGCCCGGAGCATCCAGACGTCCCCAATCGGCGTGCAGTCCCTGCATACCCAATCCCGGCAGCGCGTTCCGGCTGTTGAGAGAGGAAAGTTTGAGGTCGCCTTTGAGAACATGGGCAATGGCGGCCAGAACGCGCGGCTGCGTCAGGACAATGTGAAACGCAGCCCCCTTGTTGATGAGATCGGAAAGCCGGTCGGTTCCTGCTTCCTGATGCACTTCCAGGCCCGCCTTATCTCCCTCGGCGTCGAGAAGTTCCTGCTGCCGCGCCCGAAGCGCCGTGATCTCGGCGGCGCTGAGAATGCCGGGCAGCCGCACATACCCGTTCGCGTCCAACTGCGCCTTTTCGTCCGGGGTAAGCGTATCGTCCCGAACGCCAAGCTCGTAGAGCGCTTGAGCAATGTCCATCGGCATTGATGTCTCCCTATCGAGAATTCGAATTGCGGGCTTGAACGTTTGCGTTGAAACGGGACAGCCGGACGAACGGGAATAAATCCCCGTTCTGAAACGCCACAGACGGGAATAAATCCCCGTCCTGAAACGCTAGCCCGCCTGCGCGGGCTAAATACGAGCTCTGGCTTGTCTGTATGCCGACTGCATTGTGATAAATACGCTCTGGCCTTCGTTATTGGCATTGCGCCCTCGAAGGAGGGCGCTGCATTTCAGGACGGGGATTTATTCCCGTCCGCCGCGTCAAGAAGTCGTGCGGTAATCACGGAAGTACTTGACGTGCGTGTCGAGGAAAAGCCGAT
>JBBRNU010000716.1:0-2494 GCA_038230115.1 Chthonomonadales bacterium
AAATCTCGTTGCTGCGCGTTTCGTTGCCAGGGCGGGTACGCAAAGCGCCCGTCCGCACCGTACAAGCGTCTTTGCGACGCGAAGACTTTCGCGTTTGCGGCAATGTGCGTCGGAAAAACGCTTGGGATTGCAGAGGGGAGTTTTGCGCCTCCGGCAAGGGGCGGGTTCCTCTCAGCAACGAGGTTTGGACAGTAACAATTCATTTCGTCGCTTTGCGGCGTTCCGTTACGCCACATTCGACAGATGTAGGTTTGCGCCTGTTCCCTTTCCGCGCTTTTTTCATCCTTGCTGATGGTTGCGCCAGAAGTCGGCCATAACGGTCGCGGCGTCGCAAACCACGCCCTGACGCGCAAAATAATCGCAGACGCGCGTGATGTCGCGCTGCAAAATGAACGCCGCCTGGCTGTTGGCGCGGCTGTTCGTCACTTGGGGAAAATCAATCAAGGTGATCTGGCCGTTCCAGTACAGGATGTTGTAGGCCGAGAGGTCGCCGTGAATCAGGTCGTGGCGCAGCATCAGTTCGATATTGCGAAGGACTTCTCGAAACAAAACCTCGGCCTCGTCGCGTTCCAGAGCCACTTCGCCGAGTGTGGGCGCACTGCGCTGCCGGTCGCCCTGATAGCCCATCAAAATCGCGTTGTCGCTGGCTCCGAGCGGTTCCGGCACGGCAGCCCCAGCCTGATGCAGCCGCTGCAAGGTGGTGTATTCGTACATCAGCCAGGACGTGTGCGAGACCTGAACGCCGAAGTCGGTCTTTTTCCCGACGGCGCGCAGGAGGCGGTCGTCGGTATCCTTGACGGCGCGTCCGTCCGAAGTTAGGAGCGGGCGGCCTTCCTGATACATTTTGTCGTTTCGCAGGTTGCGAAGATTGCGCGGGCGGTACACTTTGGCGGCGGCGAGTTCGTGGTTCGTGATCGGGTGCGCGACGCAGCGGTACACGCTGGCTTCCTTGCCGCCCTTGACGTGCGCCAGAATATCGGTCAGCAGATTCTGCTCGTAAAAGGCGCGCAGGGACGACAGCAGCCAGCCCCCCTCGAAGCGGCCCGGCTTGTAAGTCGTGTGAAAGCCCGCTTCCTCGTCGGCGCTTTCGACCAGTTCTGCGAGCGCGGTTTTAACGGCGGGTCGGCGCGGCTTGCGGGACGGTTCGTCCGCTGTATCGTCGGCGTAAGCGTCCCATTTATCCTGCATCCAGGCGTTGTCCTGCAAGGGCGGGCTTCCTTTTCGGCGCGCGGACGGCGGTAAGCGAAACGGGCCGGGGCGCGCGGCGCAGCGTGTTGTTCCTCCTGTATCGTCTGTGATACGGCGTTTGCTTGAAACAGCGCAATAAAAAAGCCCGTGAAGACGCGCCGAAAATGATTTCAGTTCCGACCTCCAAGACAGAGCGATGAACGGACGCAGGAGTTTGCGCGCCGAGCGAGAAATTAGCAATTGCCGAGGCGTAAGATCGAACCGGAAAATTCCGCCTGCAAAACGCAAGGCGGCTTCGAGGAACGCGATGCGATTATTGACCCGATGCCTGCTGACGATGGCGCTAATTCTGTCTTGCCTTTCCGGGCAGGCGCAGACCACCGCGAGGCCGCAAACAACCCCGACAGCGCAAACGCCAGCGACAAAAAAAGCGGTCCCGGTAACGCCGCTTGTCCTGTCCGATGTCAACGGCGAATCGGTTCGTCCGCTGGAAAATCTGGCAGGGAAAGACAAGGCGGCGACGGTTTTCATTTTTATCGCGCATGACTGCCCCGTCGCCAACACTTACGCCCCGGAAATCAACCGCCTGAGCGCGGAGTATGCGCCGCGTCTGGTCGCCTTCAACGTAGTCTATGTCGAGTACGACCTGCCCGCTGCGGAAGCGAAACGTCATGCCCGGTCGCATCAATTCGTCTGCCGCGCGCTCCGCGATCCCAAACATCAGTTGGTGAAGCGGCTGAAAGCGCGCGTGACGCCGGAAGCCGTCGTGGTCGGCCCGGACGGGCGCACGCGGTATCAGGGCCGCATTGACAACCGCGTTCAGGAATTGGGCCGCGCGTCGCATGAGGCCAGCGTTTTCGACCTGCGAAACGCCCTCGACGCGATCCTGGCGGGCCGGGCCGTGCCGCAGCCGCGCACCAAAACCATTGGATGCTATATTCCCGATGCCCCCTAAGCGAACCTCGATGCTTCTTGAACCGCTTTTGCAACGCCGCCAACGTCCTGACGCGGCCCAAATCGGCGCGCAACTCGGCTGGCTTTTCCTGCTTTCCCTCGTAATGCCAGGCGCGATGGCGGGGCGGACGGGAACGGCGCAGACCGCGCGCCCGAAACCGCCCGTGTCAAGCCTTCCCGAACATCCGACCTATGCGCGCGACGTTGCGCCAATTCTGAATCGCGCCTGTGTTCCCTGCCACCGCGACGGTCAGGTCGGGCCGTTTTCACTGCAAACGTACTCGGAAGCGCGCAAGCGCGCCGCGCTCATCGCGCAGGCGACGCAGAGCCGCTACATGCCGCCCTGGCTGCC
>JBBRNU010000717.1:0-2493 GCA_038230115.1 Chthonomonadales bacterium
CTGGTGTTTAGCGAAAACTGAGGGATTTGAGAAATAGGGAGACGCTTTTCGTATAAGCAGACAACTCGACCAAGAGGTGTCTGCGATGCCTACAAAAGCGTCTCCTGACGGGAACGTTCTCCTCGAACCGTTCCAATCCCTGTTTTCCAAGCCCGGCTTTCGCTACTTCTGCGCGTTCGTGCGCGTATTAGCGCATCTGGACGGCAGGCTGTGGGTCACGCAGGTCGTGTTGTCGCGCTTGCTGGCGCGTCACTGGACGAACTTCTACGGTTTCCTGCGCGCCGGGACGTGGGACGCCGCGAAGGTTGCCCGCCAGGTTTTCGCGCTCTGTTTGCCCGTCTGCAAAGACGCCGACGGGCGAGTCTTCGTGGCTGTCGACGATACGGTGTGCAAGAAACAGGGCCCGCATTTTGACGGTCTGGGCGTCCATTACGACCCGATGAACAAGCAGCATCCGCGTCATCTTTCGCAGGGGCATTGCTTTGTCGCGCTCGCGCTCTTGGCCCGACAGGTCGGGCCGCAGGCGGTCGTCCTGTTTGTTTCCTGCGCCCTGTCTGTTCCGCGCAAAGCCTGCGCCAACGAAGACGCCTACCAAAGTAAACTGCAACTCGCCGTGCGCCTGGTCGCCGACTTGCCTGCCGTTTGCGCGCTCGTGGCGGTCTGTGACGGCGCGTATGCCAAGCATAAGTTTGTTCGCCCGGTGGCGGACACAGGACGCTTTGTTCTCTCGCGGCTGCGCCGGGATGCCGTCTTCTATGAGCCGCCGCCGATTAAGCAGAAAGGAGAGCGGGGCGCCCCACGCAAATTCGGGAGCAAGCGCAAAGCGGCGCAAGAACCTGCCAATCGGTCGGTCGCGGCAGGTGCGCCTTAAAAGCCGCCTGGTGTTGCTGCGGAGTCTGGGCGTCTCGGCCCAGTTGGTCGCCGTGCAATGGGCGTCGGGCAAAACGCTCTTTCTGTTTTGCACGGAGACGACGCTTTGCGCCGCGCAGATTGTGCAGGCGTATGCCGCGCGCTTTGCCATTGAGACCGGTTTTCGCGATGCCAAGCAGTCGTTCGGGCTTTCGACCTATCAAGTGCGTCACGCGACCGGCTACACACGGTTGGTGCATTTGTGTCTGTGGGCGCAGACATGGCTTCGGCTGCGTTGCTGGGGAAAGCAGCCGACCGAGGACTATGGCGGCTGGCGCAAGAAGTTGGCTTATCGGACGCTCCCGCAGCAAAAACGGTATTCACAATCGCAAGCCGCCTTTTTTGCGGCTTCAGGGGGCGGTTTGACGAACGCCGAAACCGCATAAAATCCAGCGATGAGAGAGCCAACGCGCTACGGTACACGCGCAAAACGCTAAACTACAGTTAAGTAATCATACAAAAGTAAGGCGGCTTTTTGACAGCGCCGTCAGTTCGAGCCGCAAGCAAAATACCGGATTACTTTTGCATTGGCGCTCAGCCTGCTAAAACACGCGGATGCCGAAGCTGACGCCGTCCGTGCTGACATCATGGATGCGCTGGCTGACGCGGTAATCGGCGTAGAGCGTGAAATAGCGAGCGAACGGGTATTCCGCGCCCACGCTGACGCTGGGCGTGAAGTTGGTGCGGTCGAAGCCGAGCCGTTCGGAACGGATGCGCCCGGCGAACAGCCCGCCCGTCAGATAGGGCCGCACGCGCCCTAAAACGCGCGGCGTATCCACGCGAAAGGCGGGGCCGATAAGCTGGAACTCGTTGCCGCCAGAAAACGGGAGGAAATGGTCGCTGGCGCTGACAATCAGCAGGCCGCCCGCCAGATTGAAGGCTCCGAAGTGGCGCGGGCGCGTGTAAAAGGACGTGCTGCCGCCGAATTTCAGGTCGCCGAGCGCGGCCCGACCCGAACTATCCGTGAAAGCGTAGCCGCCCACGCTCAGGAAGCCGCCGAACTGCTGCAGCGCGCGGTTGGTTTGCGCCGCTGCCGGGAGCGTTGCGCTCGCCAGGCCCATTGCCAGCGCTGCGCCCGCCATCCCAGCCGGGGACTTTCGCAAAATTCGCATTCAATATCTCCTTATTCGTTGGGGTTCGTTCGGGTTCGTCCGCTTCGCCGCCACTTATCCAGGCCGTCATCGGCATGATCACGCGACCTGCCTTTTGTTTCCATTTCGAGCCGTCGTAATTTGCGCTCTCACAGGTATTGTACTCGCAAGCGCTGCAAAAAGTGGCGGGAACGCGCAGAGCAGCCGTCTTTCAGGGCAGGCGGGCGGAAAGAGCCTGCCTGTATGGTCGCGTCCCCTCACTTTGCGCGTTCCGGGAGAGCCGGTTCGTCCGTTGCGCTCAACGCGGCGCGGAGACGCCCATCGCCTGTCGCAGCCGCGCCGCCTCCGCTCCGTATTCTGCCGCTTTCTCTTGCTCGCCCGCCGTCTGCGCTAACTCGCTCAAGGCCTCCAGCGACTCCGCCACGCCCAGCTGATATCCTACGCCTGCCCGCACCGCCCGACTCTCCTCCAGCCGTTCCGCCGCCGCGTCGAA
>JBBRNU010000718.1:0-2486 GCA_038230115.1 Chthonomonadales bacterium
AACAAATGGGAAAGCGAGTTCGGCATCGAAAATTCTCCTGAGTAAAGTTGGGAAACGAATGGCCGCTTCCCGTTGACTTTCCCAAAACTCCGTCCGCGCCCGGAAAACAAGATAACGGGCGAACCGACTTGAGTTGGGTTCATGTTGGAAATAGGGCGGCGCGGAACGAGGGCGAAAATCCGGCCCGATCGAGCAAAAGGCGCACAAAATGGCGACCACGAAGCGCAGGCCACAGGTAGTGATACGGAGCCGACGGGCGGAAGGTCGAACAAATTCTCGCCTCCGCGTAATTTTTTACCTGAATTTCTTCGTTCGTTCCCGGCGCGGCTATGAAAAACGCAACTTTTTCTTGACAGACGGCGTAACTGCGAGTATACTACGCAAACCTTACTAATCTGACCGGATTGGTAAACATTGCCGACGGGAGCCTTGTAAACTTTATGTCTGACCAGTCCGCCGCGCCGCTCGCGGCTTCGCTCATTGCGCCGCACGGAGGCGCGCTCATCAACCGCTTCGTCGCCGATTCGGAGCGCGAAAACGTCCGCGCGCAGGCCGCTGGCCTGCCGAAAATCGCCCTTGACGCCCGCCAGATCAGCGACCTTGAATTGATCGCCACCGGCGCGGCCAGTCCCCTGACCGGGTTTCTTTCGCAGGCGGATTACGAAAGCGTCGTGCGCTCTATGCGGCTGGCGAACGGCCTGCCCTGGGCCATTCCCCTCACGCTCGCGATCACGCCGGAAACGGCGGAGACTCTGCGACCGGGCGACGGCGTGGCGCTGACAGACGGAACGTCGGGCGGCGACGGGCGCGTTCTCGCGGTTTTGACCGTGCGGGACGTGTACGCTTACGACAAGCAGGCCGAGGCCGAAAACGTGTACCGTACGACCGACCCGGCGCACCCCGGCGTGGCCGCGCTCTTCGCGCAGCCCGACCGACTGGTTGGCGGCAACGTGTCCGTGCTGGAACTGCCCGCGCACACGGATTTTCCCGAATACTACCTGACCCCGGCCCAAACCCGCGCACAGTTCGCCGAAAAGGGCTGGCGCACAGTCGTCGGCTTTCAAACCCGCAACCCCGTTCACCGCGCCCATGAGTATCTGCAAAAGGTCGCCCTGGAAATGGTGGACGGGCTGTTATTGCACCCGCTCGTCGGGCAGACGAAGGGCGACGACATTCCCGCCGACGTGCGAATGCAGTGCTACCGCGTCCTGCTGGACAACTACTATCCGCTCGACCGGACGCTGCTTTCCGTCAACCCGGCTTCGATGCGCTACGCCGGCCCGCGCGAGGCGATTTTTCACGCCCTGCTTCGCAAAAACTTCGGCTGTACGCATTTCATCGTGGGCCGCGACCATGCCGGGGTCGGCAATTATTATGGAACCTACGACGCCCAGAAGATTTTCGACGAATTCACACCGGAGGAGATCGGCATCACGCCCCTGATGTTCGAGCATACGTTCTGGTGCAACCGGTGCGAGGGCATGGCGTCGCAGAAGACCTGCCCGCACACGCCCGCCGACCGCGTGTCGCTGTCGGGAACCAAAGTGCGCGAGATGCTGACGGCGGGCGAAACGCCCCCGATGGAATTCACGCGCCCGGAAGTGGCGCAGGTTCTGATTGCCGCGATGCGGCGCTGAAACGCCAGCCAACCCAGCCAACGCAGGAAAAAGGACGAAATCCATGGCGACCATCGAAAAACGAATTCTGGGCAAAACCGGGCTGGAAGTCAGCGCTCTGGGGTTCGGCGGGGCCGAAATCGGGTTCGCCCACGCCCCGGTCGAGACCGTCGAGCGGCTCCTAGGCGACGCGCTGGAAGCCGGGCTGAACGTCATTGACACGGCGGAATGCTACGGCAGCGGCGAGGAACTCATCGGCAAAGCGGTTTCGCACCGGCGCGACGATTTTCACCTGTTCACCAAGTGCGGTCACGCCGCCGGGCTGGATTTACCGGATTGGGACGTCGCCATGCTCGCGCAAAGCATTGATCGCAGCCTGCAGCGCCTGCAAACCGACCGCGTGGACGTGATCCAACTGCACAGCTGCTCGGAAGAACAACTGCGGCAGGGCGACGTGATCGCCGTTTTGCAGCGGGCCAGGGAGCAGGGCAAAACACGCTTCATCGGGTACAGCGGCGACCGCGAGGCCGCGCAGTACGCCGTCTCGTGCGGCGCGTTCGATACGCTCCAGACCTCCATCAATATCGCCGACCAGCAGACCATTGACCTGACGCTGCCGATTGCGCGCCAGAACAACCTGGGCGTCATCGTGAAGCGGCCCCTCGCCAATGCCGCGTGGCTGCAATCGGACGATGTGAACGAGTATGTGCGTCCGTACTGGGAGCGGCTGAAAGAACTGGATTACGATTTTCTCAAGGGAGCCGACGCTTTCAGCACGGCCCTGCGCTTCACGCTCAGTCAGCCCGGCGTGCATACCGCGATTGTCGGCACGTCGAAGCCGGGTCGGTGGCGGGAAAACGCCGCGTTTCT
>JBBRNU010000719.1:0-2466 GCA_038230115.1 Chthonomonadales bacterium
GAGCATCAGGGCGATTTTGCCGTCGCGCGGATAGTTCGTGGCCTGCGCGACAATGAGACGCCCGGACGGAAGGCGCGTCGCGGCGATACCGGCGTTGTACAGGTTGACCACCAACCCGCCGTCCTGACTGGTCATGTACGCGAACGAGGGGATCAGGGCGATGCCGCGCGGCCCGCTGGAATGGCAGCAGGTCGTGGCGCTGTCGTAGGGCTTATGGCCTTCCAGAGGCGTGTAATAGGCCCAGTCGTCGCCGGTCGGCTTTTGCGCGCCGAGCAGGTGGTTGTAAATCGAGCGCTCGGCCTGCTCCGCATACTTCGCCTCGCCGGTCAAGCGCAGCAATTCCAGGTTCATCTGCTCCCACGACACGGTTACGCAGGTTTCGCAAAGGTTGGCGCGAGCGCCGTTGGGCAAATGATTGTCGTCCTGCCAGACCTCGAAACTGCTGCCGCTTCCCGTGAGGTACAGGCGGTTTTTCACGATGTCGTTCCAGGCAATTTCCATGTCGTCCAGGAAGCGTTTATTACCCGTAATTCGGTACATTTCGAGAATGCCGTTGAAATTCGAGGTCATCTCGTAGGCTTTGGCGTTGGCGACGCGGCGGACGGACTTGTATTGTTCGAGCGAGGCAAGAATGGCGGGGCCGCGCGGGGCGTCGTAGTGGCTGATGACGTACTCGCCGAACTTCCGGTAGCGGGCGTCGCCGGTCGCGCGATACAGCAGGGCGACGGCTTCCAGAACGCTGTCCGGGGCCATGCCGACGTGCGCGCCCGACAGGTTGAGGTCGCGCTGACTGCCGCCGTCCCCGAACGTGCGAACCAGCAGGTCGCCGATACGTCGGCAGGCCCGCAGCGCGTTCTGGCTGAGTTTGCCGTCGCCGGTTTTGCCGTCAGGCGTTTCACTGCGGTCGTTCGGCGCGAGCTGGCGGTCGTTCTGCGCGAACTGATAGTAGGCGAGCAGTCCGAGGAGGTCGTATTTATGAACCCAGACGTCCCAGCTCGTCCAGCGCTTTTCCGGCGGGTAGGTTCCCAGATACCCGTCCGGCTCCTGCGTTTTGAGGAGGCGGGCGACGACGCGCACCATCTTGGTTTTGAGGGCGGGGTCTTTGGAATACGCCGCCATCTGCGCCGCCGCGTGCAGGAACTTGCCGACGTGTTCGCCCTGCCAGTCCTGATGCGGCTGGTCGCGGCGCTCAAAAGCGTCGAGCAGGTCGTCCTCGTCCACCCGCAGCAGTCGCCGCTGTTCGCTGGCGTCCAGACGCTCGCCGAGCATTCCGCCCTTGAGGGTCGTTTCTTCAGGCAGCAGGGGCGTGAACTGATCGCGGACTTTGGCGGTATTGGGCAGGGCCAGCCCGAACGGGTTCTGCTGTGCGCGGGCGGAGAAAGTAAGCGCGAGCGCGGCGGTTCCGGCCAGCAGCGTCAGCCCAAGCGTTCGGGCCAGCGAAAATCGGGGCGTTCGTTTCATGGGCGGCGGTGTCCTTGCGGCGAAGTTGGAAGATTGCGGGCGAGACGGGGACGGGAACGAATCCCTGTTCTGAAATGCCAACGAACGGGAATGAATCCCCGTTCTGAAATGCCAACGAACGGGAATGAATCCCCGTTCTGAAATGCACAGCCCGCCTGCGCGGGCTGCAATGCCCTATGCGTCCGGTTTGCTTCTGGCTATCTGGTGGCGTCATTGCTCGGTGTCGTTGGCGCGTTCCCACTCGTGATAGGTGGTTTTGTCGGCGTGATGGCGCTTCTGGTCTTCGATGTAGGCGCACACGTCGCCCGTTCCCTGCGGGCTGACGCTTCGCGCGCTGTACGCGCCCTGCCAGCGAAAGGCGGGCAAATTCAAATCGCGCGTCGCAAAACGGCTGGACGCGCCTTTCAAGTCGCTGGCTGCCTGCGCGACGGTCAACGTGGCGGGCAGGCGCAGCAGAACGTGAAGGTGATCCGCCACGCCGCCGATTGCCAGCAAATGCGCCTGCAACTCTCGACAGCGGGCGGCGATGCAGGCGTAGAGCCGCGCTTCAACGTCAGGCGTAAGCGTCGGCTCGCGATCCCACGTCGCCCAGACAAAATGAACGTACGCCTCGGTATGGGAGTTGGACACGGCGCGTTGCGCTCTCCTTTATCTTTAGCGTAATCCAACGGGCGAACGGGATTGAAACCCCGTTCTGAAATGCGAAGGCGGGCGAACGGGAATGAATGCCTGCTTTGGAAGGCGCAGAACGGGAATAAATCCCCGTTCTGAAATGCATAGCCCGCCTACGCGGGCTAAATGCGCGGCCTGACTGAAGACGCGCTTAAATTCGTCAGCCTTCTCGGGTTAATTACGCTCTCGGGCCTTCGCCATTGGCATTACAGGCCCCGCTGGTGGTGTGTGCTTTTCAGACCGGGGTTTCAATCCCGTTCTGTCCGTCAGCGGAACATTCCGGCGGAGCCGTTGTCGCCCTTGATGTCGAAATCTTTTTTCAGGCGGTAGCGA
>JBBRNU010000720.1:0-2466 GCA_038230115.1 Chthonomonadales bacterium
CTGGAAGAGGCCGCCTTCGCGCTTCGCATCGGCGGGCAGACCGGCCCGCGCAAATTTGGGAGCGGATGGTGGATCATCCGCTGTCTGGACAAAACCCCCGCCGTACTGCAGCCGTTCGAGCAGGTGAAAGCGGCCTGCGAGACGGGCGTGCGGACGCGCAAAGGCGTGGCCCAAAACGGCGCTAAAATGGACGCCGACTACGAAGAGTTTTACAGCAAAGCCAACGTGCAGGCGTTCTGGCCGCAGTACAAACAGGCGCTGCGCCAGCCCTGAACGCAAATTTGCAGACGGTTTGTCGGATGTGCGGCGGCAACGGGGCGTGGTAAGAAGGGCGCCCCTCGCGCGGAGACATGATCTTAACTTTAAGGGGGTGAGGCGCGTCGCAGCGGCGACAACATGAAAGGAAAGCGTGCCGACTTTACCGGTGGGCGCGCAGCGCAGTGATTACAACGCTGTACTTAAAGAACTACGGTTACAGCATAGCGATTACCGCGCGTCTATTAAGGAAGATGACCAACGCACCATGAACCTGGGCTTCCCTGGACGGCGAACGCTGCTGGCCTTGTCGGGTTCGGACTCGTCTCTTGTTCCGCAGAACGCGCGGCCCTGACTGTCGCGCCTTCCCCTGCCGAGCAGCTTATTATTGGACAACCGCAGAGAAGTAAAGGAGACATTGCTTTGAAAAGAACATGGCTTTTGGGCGGCGCGCTGGGCGCGCTTACCCTGATGAGCGGCCTGACCGCGCACGCCGAGCTGCCCAGCCTGGGACACTTGGTTTACAACAAAACCGGCGGCACGGTCGTTCTGGATGACACCGCCTGGTCGGCTGCCGACCCGCGTCTGGCTACCACCAGCAGCGCGGTTACCGGAACCCTGCAGAGCGCGCAATCGTGGGCGAACAGCAACGGCTCCATGGTCGCCAAGATCCAACAGATCGCGGGCGATGCGAGTCAGACGGCGCTGGGCTATTACAATGCCGGAAACACCAGCACCTACACGACCCTGTTCGGCAACGGCACTGTTGACGGCACGATCGGAACCATTCCCAGCACCGTTGATCCTTTCGGACTGGCGATCAAGGACGGCAACACGTTCTGGTACTCGGAGAACACGCTTAACACCCCCAACGACGGCGCGCATCCCCAGCATGCCGAGTTTTATCTGGATGCCAACGGCTCGTATTACTTCGGGTTCGAGGACAGAGCGAACGGCGACTACGACTACAACGATTACGTCGGAAAACTTACGCTCAACTCGCCGATCCCGGAACCGGCGTTTTACCAGATGGGCGTGTTCGTGATGGGCGGCGGCCTGATGGCCCTGCGCGCCCGACGCCGCAGCAAGAAGTAAGTCGCGGCCTTCCCGCTCCCTTCGGCAGGCGGCGCGCAAATCGCAACCCGCCTGTCGAAACGCGCTTTCGCTTCTCGTTCCTTTTTATCTTTATCGTCTTTATCGTCATTTTAATTGCTGCCCGTCATGAAAACAAAAAATGGAACGAACCGGCGCAACGGCGCGCGAACCCTTTTCGCGCTCCCCACTGAGTAAACTGCATCCAGGAGCAAGACAATGAGTTTGTCCGCAGAGACGCCGAGCGGCGGCGCGAATCCGGCGCGCCGGGCCGTCAGACAACCGACGCGCGACGTGACAGGCGCGCTGCAGCGACGCAAACGCTCGCCCGGCCCGTTCTTGCTCTGCGCTCTGGCCGGCATGGTTGTCGGCGGCGTGGCGGGCGCGCTGATCATGCGGCAGCGGCAGCATACGCGCGAAGTCGTCGTCGCCGTCAATGGCGCGATTATTGACCAGGCGGCGTTCTATCGCAATCTGGAGAGCGCGGCGGGCGGGCAGGTCATTCGCAAAATGGTCGGCGACGAGCTGCAAATTCAGTTCGCGCAGAAAATGGGAGTCGCGCCTGCCGACGCCGACGTGGACGCCAAGTTCAAGGAGACCGTCAATCAGCCCGGTTTCGACAAGACCACGCTGCAAAACAAAGAGGCCGTGGACGATTTCAAGCGCGGCATTCGCGTTGGCTTGTCGCGCGCCAACGTGCTGACAAAAAGCGTTGCGGTCACCGAGGCGGACGAGCGCGCTTTCTATGAGGCGAATGTGGATCGCCGCAACCCGCGCGCCCTCTTTCGCTCGCCCGAAACGGTCGCGCTACAGGCCATCATCACGGCGAACGCAGAGCAGGCGAACCAGGCCGCGCAGGAACTAGCGAAGGGCGTTCCGTTCGCCGCGGTCGCCAAGCATTACAGCAAAGACGCCAACAGCAAGGACAATGGCGGCCTGATGCCGCTCTTTCAGCGGAGCCAGCCGGGAACCAGCAAACTGGGGCCGATGGAAGAGGTTCTTTTCAACCTGAAAATCGGCGGGCAGACGGGGCCGCGTCAGTTCGGTAAAACTTGGTGGATCGTGAAGTGTCTGGACAAGCAGCCGGAAAAAACACGGTCTTTCGCGCAGGTTAAGGAA
>JBBRNU010000721.1:0-2464 GCA_038230115.1 Chthonomonadales bacterium
GACCTCTTCGCGAACGCCTTCCATGCCCTCGAACTGCGCGGCGGCTTCCGGGGGAGCGATTTGATAGACCGCTTCGGCCTCGTCAATCTGGCGCAGCAGGGCGTAGCACTCCGCCATTTCCAGCACCAGCCAGATGGGAAGGCCGCCATACGTTTCGTTGAGCTGGTGGAACGCGGCAATCGCTTCCTCGTAGCCGCCTAAATCCATCAGAACCTGCGAGGCGTCCACGTCCACAGCCTGGCTGAGTTCGTTCACCGCGTCGCCAAGCAGGGTTTTGGCGCGGACAAGAAACGGGCGGGCGAGAAACGGCTGTTGCAGCTGAAAGAAGCGGTTGCCGATCTGGTAGTTCGCCAGGGGGTCTTCGCGGTTCTCGCGCAGGCGCAGAAACAGTTCCAGCTCGTCGCTCTGAGTCGCGCCCGTGACCTGCATGATTTGCGCCAGCAAGTCGCAAGTCGTGTCCAACACGAGATCGGACGTGATGTCGGTTTGGAACGCGAACACCATCTGCTGGAGCGCGCTGCCGGGGTCGCCCTGCGCGGCAATCGCTTTGGCCCGCTCCACAATCTCTTTCACTTCATCGGACATCGGCGTTTCGCGCTTCAGCGGCAGGCCGTCCGGCCCAAGAATTCCCATGATATGCTCCCGAAGTTTGGTTTGTATCGAATTTTATTCGTGTCGCGAGTGTGAAATCGGAATGCACTTGATTTCCGGCTTGCCAATCCGCCTAACCCCCCGGCCCCCTTCCCCACCGGGGAAGGGGGTGACTGAACAGAAAATTTGCTGGTCAGGTGCGAGGTTGGCGGATTCGCGGCGCTTTTGCTTCCTTCAGTTCCGCTCCTATTTTTGGTAAAGGACGCAAAGTTCTTGTTTTGCACTCCCCCTTCCCCGGTGGGGAAGGGGGCCGGGGGGTTAGGTTGCATTGCCTTCCATCGCGTAGAGCGCCTGGCTGATGGCGATCAGGGCCGCTGTTTCGGTGCGTAAAATGCGCGGCCCCAGCGACACCGGCGCTACATTCGCCGCCCGCGCCCTGGAAACCTCTTGCGAACTCCAGCCGCCCTCCGGCCCGATGGCGAGAACCAGGCGCGTGAACGGCGTTCCCGGATTTTCGAGCGCGGCCCGCAGCGGCAGGGCGTCCGGGTCGGGATGCAGCAACAGCACGCGCGTCTCGGCCTGCGCCGCAAATTGCAGCAAGCCCGCCACGTCTGTCGGCGGGCCGACTTCGGGAATGCGCGCTCGCCCGGACTGTTCCGCCGCGCTTTTGGCGATCTGCCGCCAGCGCGCCAGCCGCTCGTCCGTCTTGTTCGGCGGTATGTCCGCAACGCAGCGTTCGGCCCGAATCGGCAGGAACGCGCTCGCTCCCGCTTCGGTTCCGTGCTGAATCACCTGCTCGAATTTATCGCCCTTGCCCAGCGCCTGCGCGACGGTAATGTACAGCGGCGGCTCGCTGTCCAGCGTCTTCGGTTCCAGCAGGCGGGCCGTCGTCGTGTTCTTTCCGATTTCGATCAATTCCGCCAAAAATGCCGCGCCCCGATTGTTCAGCAGCAGGACGCGCTGCCCGACGCGGGCGCGCAGCGCTCGGGCTAAGTGCTGATGATCCGCGCCGTCAATGCGGGCCGTGTCGCCGGTGAACTGGTCGGGAGGCAAAAAAATGTTCTGCATCGGGAGCGGAGGCGCTTCGAAATTCGCGCATGGTTTTTGATGACTACTCGAAAAGAGGAAGAACGTTTCAACGTTTCAATGTTTCATTCGGTCAGTCGGCCCAATCGTGGTCGGTCTGCGATAAGGGCGCTGCCTCGTCGGGGCGCGCGATCCCGCTTTCGGTCAGTCGGGCCGCGAGACAAACCCAGATGTCGTCGCGCCGCGTTTCGAGAAGCGACAGGCCCGCCGCGTCTAAGGCCGCCGCTACCCGGTCGTGACGCTCCTCGACGATGCCCGACCCGATGAAAACGCCGCCCGGTTTGAGACGCGCCGCAATCGAAGGGGCCAGCTCGATAATCGTGGCCGCGACGATGTTGGCGACGATCAAATCGCAGTCGCGCGCCTGCCGGTCGAACGCCTCCATTTCCAGAATTTCCACCGTCGCCTGCAAATGGTTGCTGACCACGTTTTCCTGCGCGACGCGGCGGGGCAGGGGATCAATGTCGGTTGCGAAAACCCGGCTTGCGCCCAGTTTCGCGCTGGCAATCGCGAGAATGCCGCTGCCGGTTCCGATGTCGGCGACGGTCATGCCGGGCCGAACGTACTCTTCGAGGGTTTGCAGACACAGTTTCGTCGTGGGATGCCCGCCGGTTCCGAACGCCATGCCGGGGTCGAGTTCGATAATCAAGTCGTCGGCGGCGGGCGCGTAGTCTTCCCAGGTCGGCTTGACGACGAGTCGGCGGCCCAGACGCTGCGGCTTGAAATACTGTTTCCAGGCGTTGGCCCAATCCTCGTCTTCGGCGTAGCGCAGGGTCAGGCCGTCCAC
>JBBRNU010000722.1:0-2464 GCA_038230115.1 Chthonomonadales bacterium
GGCGCGGATTTTATCGAGCGTGGCGGCGTCGGCGAGCGTTCCTTCCCACAACACCAAAACACGGTAATTGGCGAGCGCGCCGTCCAACACCATACGGTCGTCCACGATGTCGAAATTGCCCGCGTCCCGCAGATACGCGCAGGCCTGCGCGAAAAGCGGAGCGTAGGCTTGATTGGGGCGCAGCGTCTGCGCCCGCGCCGGGTAAAACATCGCCACGTCCACCACCGGCTTTGCCACGCGCAGATACTTGCCGTAGCGCGTATATACGTCCCGATTGGCAACGGCGCTGCCCGCCCAATCGAACAGCCCCTTCGCGCCCTGCGAGACAGCCTCGAAAATCCGCCCGACTTCCTGCTCCGGGGTCAGGTTCGCGGGCGGCTCGGCCCAGAAGGGCGCGTTGTAAAAGCGGCTCGCGCTGCCCAGCCGTCCGAACATCGTGGCGGCATTGTCGGCGAAGGGCTTGAAGGCGCTGTGCGTCGAGCGCACGTCGGCGTGGTAGCGGGCGGCGAGTTTGGGCAGCAGGCTGTTATCGTTGCCGCCGCGCGGGTCTTCGTCGCTGAAGCCGCAGGGCAGCATCAGCAGGGCGTCGGGGAAATGCTTGCGCGCCGCAGCCAGGTTCAGTTCGACCGCCCGGCCCACGCCGTCCTGATACCACGCGATAAAATCGAGCCATTCGCGCGGCGCGTCATTGCGCGGGCGGGCCGGATACGCAATGTCCTGCGCCGTTTTGAAGTCGCGCTTCCAGGCTGTGTTGAGTTTGCCCAAATCGCCGTATTTCAGCGTCATGGCGCGGGCGAAATCCTTGCGCGCCAGGGCGTCGCCGCACCAGTAGCCCAGATGGTCGTGCAGGTTGCCGAAGCGCCGCTGCCAGTCCTCGCTTTGCCCCGCAACCGAAACGCGCCCGCCCGTCAGCAGCCCGGCCTCGCCATAATCGCCGTGAATGCCGACATACAGGGCGGCAGCCGGGTCGGGCCGGGTCGAAGCATTGGAAACATTGGAAGTGACGGGCGCGGCGGCAGGAGCAGGCGCGTTGGAAGTGGCGGCGTTGGCGGAACCGGGGGAAGCGGAGGGCTTGTCGGGCGGGCCGAACGCGCGGGCGAGCGCGGCGTAACCGTGTTCGATGAAGTCGCCCCAGGCCGGTTCCCAGGGCGAAAATGCCGCCGCCGTCTGCTGATGTTCCAGGCACTGGATGTGCGTGAACGGAACCGTTTTCTCGTACCAGGAGGGCGGAAACGCATAATGCGGCGAATAGCACCAGTCCAGTCCCAACCCCTGTACGGCGTTGCGGGCCGCGCTTGCCGCGCGCCAGTTCCACTGGTTCGGGGCGGTTTCTTCGGTCGCGAGATGGTCGGAGTCGGTTTGAAAGAGCGTGAAGCCGGATTGCGCCAGCAGCCGCATTTCCGAGGGGCTGGCCGCGCTCGCGCTCAACAGCATTCGGTCGCCAATCGCGCGCACGCGGGTGTAAGCGTTGTCGCCCGGCTTGCCCCCGGCGCGAATGTCCCACAGGCGGACGATGCGCGCCGGGTCGGGCTGCGGATAGCCTTTGAGCGCGCCCCAGGTTCCTCCCCCGGCGGCGGCGACTTCACGGGCGAAGGGCCAGCGGCTGTCGTCGAGGGCGAGCGTCGTCCAGACCGGCGGCACGCGGCGATTATAACGCAGGCGTCCGTTGGAAACAAACGTCAGCGTTCTGCCGTTGGGCATTCGCGCCGTCAGTTTGTACAGCAGCCCGCCCGGCCCGCTGACATTGCGCGCTTCGATAGCGAGCAGGTTGTCGCCCGCGCGCACCCGGCGCGTGACGTCGAAATCCAGCACGGTCGTCCAGTCGCTGCCGGTCGCGACGGGCGTTTTGCGCTCGTTCAAGTAGGCCGTGAATGCATCATCGGCCACGATTCGCAGGCGGGCCGAAACCGGCGCGGCGGGCAGACGAAACCGCTGCCGAAAGAACAGGGTTTCGGGCGGGCGCGTTCCGTCGCTGGCCCATACCCACGTCCAATTTGCGGCGGGCGCGCTTGCGACGGCGCGCGGCGCAAGCCCGGCCCCGATCAGCGCGGTCATTCCCGCCCACACGCCAAAAAACGACACAATCGAAATTCCGCCTCGTCTCATGCGGCGAGTTTCGCGGCGCAATCCGAAAAATCCTGCCTGACCACGCGCCGGGGGTTAGACGCTTCGAGTCAACCGTGCTATAATAAAAAACCGAATCGCACTGGGAATGAACAAAAAGTTCCGGGCAGTGAACAGGAAACGTGGTTGAATGGCAGGGCAAGGGCGCTTTGCGGAAGGGGCCGGTTTCATCCGAACCGACCTCGATAGGGCCAGTTCTACCCGAACCGACCTCGATAGGGCCAGTTCTACCCGAACCGGCCCGAAGGGAGAGCCGCAGCCGACGTGTTATTTTTCAGCGCGGGAAAAAGACGCCAGTTCGAGCGACTGGCAAAACCGCTCGCCAGGCCGCTGTATCAAA
>JBBRNU010000723.1:0-2452 GCA_038230115.1 Chthonomonadales bacterium
CCGCCAGAATCTGAAGCAGGGTGCTTTTGCCGCAGCCGTTCGCGCCCAGCAGGGCCGCTTTCTCGCCCGCGCGGATCGTCAGCGAAATGCCGGACAGGGCGGGAATGCCGTCGGCGTAATCGAACCCCGCTTCCTCCAGTTGGAAAATCGGCGCGTTCCGGTCGCGCCCCAGCCCCGCTTCGGTTTTGTTCCCCGCGTTCGTCGTCATCGCCCCGTCCATACCATGATACCAATCAGAACGGAAGCGGCCAGCCAGAGCGTATCGCCGGTTCGCCAGCGAAAGCGCGTCAGCGAATGCGGCTCGCCGCGATACCCGCGCGCCAGCATCGCGCCGTGAACAGCTTCGGACAGCGCGAGCGTTTTTCCGAACAGCGCGCCCAGGCTGGCCCCGATGAACTGTCGTCCCTGCCGGTTCGTGGTCGGGCCGACCGTGCGACAGCGCCGCGCCGTGAACTGATCGGTCGCCGCCTGCAACAGCGTCAGCAGGTAGCGATAGGTCATCGCGAGAATGTGCAGGAAAAGGCGCGGGATAAAGAGGGCTTGCAGGGCGCGCAGGAGGTCGTTCCAGGGCGTCGTGAGAGCGATCAGGCTGGCAAGCGAGACGGCTGCGCCGACCCGGAACGTCAGCAGCGCGGCCAGGGCCAGACCGGGCGTGGTGATCGCGACGAACGGGCGCGTCCACAAGGTCAGTAGGGCCGGGCCGGGCGTGACGACGTTGAGCGCGGCGGGCAGAGCCAGCGCGCCAACGAAAATCGGAACCGACAGCCAGACGCGCCGCGCCCATGCCCCGACGTCGAGCCGCGACGCCCCGGCCAGAGCCACAATCAGCGCGTAGCACAGGGCGAGCGGAAGAAAATGGCGCAGGCTGGCAATGAGCGTCAGCCCGCCCAACATTGTGACGAGTTTGGCTCGCGCGTCGCGGCCCTGGAGCAGTCCGGGCAGGCGGGCGGCGCGCTCGCTTTGCAGCGTCCGGCTTGCGTTCGCCGTCAGCCCTGCGAGGGTGCGTTCCAAAAATTGGTTGGTCGGGCCAGCGGGCGGATTAGCAGGCGGCGCCTCCGGGTCGGACGGACGGGCGAGCCATTCGGGAAGGGGCGATTTGCCGGGCGAAGCGACGGAGGACGATTCGTCCGGCGAAGCGATTTCGGGCGGTCTGTCGGAAGAAGCGGCGTTCGAGATTGGGCCGTTGGAACGAAGGGGCGGGCGTCCCTCATTGCGAAGATTGCGACCGCTGCCCGTTGGCGGCGCGGGGTCGTCGTTATCGCCCCCCTCCTCGTCGTCGCGGCGTTCGCGCAGGGTCAGCGCGCGTCCGCCCGCAAGGGTTAGCCCGCTGATGACGCCGATGCCCAGAACGCCCGCGCTGAGATAGCCCTTCCAGCCCCGGTCGCTGGCATAGTCGCTTAACGCGGGCAGGGCTTTGTAGGCGGTCGCTTCCTGCCGCGCCACGCCCTGCGGCGTGTACGCCCGATTTGCGCCCTCGACGCGCGCGATCTCGGCCCGCAAGCCCGCGCTGTCCCACTCGCCCCAGGCTTCGCCCTTCGCCAGCAGGCCCAGCGGCGACAGCGCCACGAGCGCGAACAGGCCAATCCACAGCGGTTCGGCGCGCTGCCATCTGCCAATCGTCATTTCCGGCGCGGTTTCGCCGTCCTGCGTCGCCGCGATGACGCGGGACGAATCCGGTTCCATTTCCACGCCGTAGAGCGGCAGGCGGGCGGCCTGCAAATAGCGGACGACCAGCGTGGTGACGATGGCTTCGGCAGGCCCGGCAATCAGCAGATGCGTGCCGAGCATGGCGGGCAGCGTGATCGCCAGACCGAACGGGAAGTACAGCGCGTGTCCATTCGGCTCGTGGAATAAAACCGGCTGCAGGCCGAGAAGCAGCCCGACCAGAGCGGCTCCGGCGTTCAGGCCGACATATGCCCCGACCCCGGCGCACAACGCCCGACGCGGCGCAACACTCGCCGAACGGCCCGCCAGCAGCGCGTACACGCTGTAGCCGACGAACGGCAGCGCAAACGCCATCGTGAAGCAGTTCGCGCCGAACGTCAGGATGCCGCCGTCGCCGAAAAACAGCGCCTGAATCGCGAGCGCGACCGAAACGCCCAGAACCGCCGCCCAGGGGCCGAGAAGAACGGCCAGCAGGGTTCCCGCGACCGGATGCGCGGTCGTGCCGCCCAGCGCGGGAATGTTGAACAGCATGACGGTGAAACAGAAGGCCGCGCCCAGCGCCAGCAGGGAAACCTGCCGCGTTTGCAGACGGGCGCGCACCCGCCGCGCCGCCACCGCCCAGACAGGCAGCATGGCCGCATAACCGACCGCCGACGTTGCGGGACTGAGTACCGAATCCGGGATATGCACGCGCGCGGTCTCCTGCCAAAGTCACCCGAAGTCACCGAAAAGCGCCGAAATTACGTTACCCAGATGGTGGGCTGCCGGAGGTTGAAAACCCCCGGCA
>JBBRNU010000724.1:0-2448 GCA_038230115.1 Chthonomonadales bacterium
GACACGCTGCCGTATCGGTGGGAAACCGGAACCTTGAATCACGAGGGGATTGCGGGCGTAGGCGCGGCGATTGACTATCTGGAAACTATCGGCGCGCAGTTCGGCAGTCCGTTCCGCGCGGCCTTCGCAAGTCGGGGTTACGCCGGTCGGCGGCTGACATTGAAGGTGGCGATGGAGGCCGTGCGGGAGCGGGAAAAAGCCCTCTCGTCCCGTTTGCTGGAGGGGCTGGCACGCGTGCCAAGCCTCCAAATCTACGGCCTGACCGACCGGGCGCGGCTGGACGAGCGGGTTCCTACGGTCGCCTTCACGTGGCCGAAAAAGACGCCGCGCGCGACGGCGGAGTATCTGGCGCAGTTCGGAATCTGCTGTTGGAGCGGCAATTATTACGCGCTGCGCCTGATGGAGCGGTTGGGATTGGAGGGCGAGGGCGGCGCGGTTCGCATCGGACTGGCGCACTACAACACGTTCGACGAGATTGACGCCCTGACCGCCGCGCTGCATGCGGCTTGAAAGAGGGGGTTAGGTGAATTCCCCCGTGAGAAGCGCGTCGGCGTTTGGGAGGGGCCGGGGGGTTAGGCGGCTGTAAACGCGAAGCGCAAAATGGGAAAGAATCAAGCCAGCAGGCGCAGCGGATGGAGGGCTTTCAGCAGGCCGTGTTCGCAGCACTTTCGCTGATACAGGCGCAGGCCGTCCATTTGCTCCGGGGTCAGGTCGTAGTTCATGACGTTCAGGAGGTAGTCGCGGCAGCGGTCGAGCGGCAGGTTCATGCGCGCGGCCCACAAAACCGCCAGGTCTTCCAATCGCGCCTCGCCCCACGCTTTGGCCCGGTGCAAAGTCGTCGCCAGTTCGGGCGTGATGCGGTCGTCGCGCGCCAGCCACCCGGCATAGACGAACGGCAGGCCGGTCAGGTCGCGCCAGCCCTGCCCCAGATCGTAGACGACGGTTCCGGGCAGCAGGTCGAACAGTTTCAGGTCGCCGATGATCAGTCCGGCGTCGCAGGCTGCGAGCATGGCGTCCAGATTCGGCGCGTGGTTTTCATAGCGGGGGGCAAGACCGAACGCCTCGGCGAGCAGCACTTTGGCGAGCGCGGTCGAGGTGAGCGAACTCGTGTCGAGGGCGACGGATTGGATATTTTCGAGGGGCGTTTGGGAGAACAGGCGCACGCTCTTGACGGCCCCATACGCCGAAATCGAGATGCCGGGGATGAGGGTCAAGCCGGGGTTTTGCAGCCCCTCGAAAATCGAGACGTTGGCGACGTCGAGCCGGTCGTCGCGCAGCATTCGCGCTAGTTGCGACGGCACGGCATAGGTGATTTCGGCGTCCACGTCGCAGTCGGGGCTGTGAAACCAGTCCACAAGCGGCTTGGCGTTTAGGTAGGGGACGCTTCCAATTCGCAAGGGCATGGCGATTTTCCGGGCTGAAATATAGGGACGGGCAGAGAACGGGAATAAATGCCTGCTCTAAAATGCATAGACGGGAAGAACGGGATGGTAACCCCGTTCTAAAATGCGTAGCCCGCCTGCGCGGGCTAGATACGTTACAGCGTGCAGGCTTACGCAGGCTAAAGACGCGCTCTAACTCGCCGCCTCCGCAATTTGAGAACGTGTTGGCGGAGCGGCATTGCAGGCCACGAAGGTGGTCTATGCATTTCAGAACGGGGTTTCAATCCCGTTATTCTGCCGCAGTGCAGTTTTGGTAAACCGCCGCGCATCAAAGTCAGCGCGACAGCAGGCAGTCCAGTAGGACGAACCCGAACAGGCTCACGCTGACCCAGCCGTTCAGCGTGAAGAACGCGACATTGACCCGGCGCAGGTCGTCGGGCCGCACCATCTGCTGCTCGTAAAGTATCAGCGCCGCCACGACCGCGACGCCGACGAAATAGAGGACGTGCAGGCCGCCGAGAACGCCGATAGCGATCAGGAGCGCGACCATGCCCGCGTGGAGCAGTCGGGATATAAGCAGCGCGCCCGCTTTGCCGACCCGCTTGGGCAGGGAAAACAGGGCCGACGCCGAGTCGAACTCGTAATCCTGCAGCGCGTAGATGATGTCGAAACCGCCGATCCAGAGCATGACGGCGGCTCCGAGCAGCAGAGGAACGACGTCGAGCCGCCCGCGCACCGCGATCCACGCCCCGATAGGCGCGATGCCGATGGCGAAGCCGAGAAACAGGTGACACAGGCTGGTAAAGCGCTTGGTGTAGGAATAACCTAAAACGCAGGCGAGCGCGACGGGCGACAGGACAAAACACAGTCGGTTCAAGCGCCACGCCGCCAGCTCGAACAGGGCGATAGCGACGGCCAGGAACGTCCAGACCTGCGCCCGCGTCAGCAGTCCGGCGGGAAGATGGCGGCTTGCAGTGCGCGGGTTTTGCGCGTCGAGGTCGGCGTCGGCGAGGCGGTTGAAGGCCATCGCCGCGCTGCGCGCTCCGACCATCGCCAGCAGTATCCA
>JBBRNU010000725.1:0-2447 GCA_038230115.1 Chthonomonadales bacterium
CGGCGCTTCCGAGCGAATACAATCCCAAAAACGAGGTTCCGCTACGTTGACACACACGAATTCCGCTGTACTGGAGCGGCCCGAAGCCCTGACGCCGATGGAAATCGAGAGGGAAACCGAAATGGCGACCGCGCTGCAAACTCAGGCCGAAACGCCCGAGGGGGAACTCTACGACATCACCATTATCGGGGGCGGGCCGGTCGGTCTGTATGGGGCGTTTTACGCCGGGCTGCGCCAGATGAAAACCAAGATTATGGACAGTCTGGCCGAACTCGGCGGGCAGTTGAGCGCGCTATACCCGGAAAAATTTGTCTATGACATGCCCGGCTTCCCGAAAGTGCTTGCCCGTGACCTGGCAAACGACCTGATCGCGCAGGGAACGCGCTTTCAGCCCGCCGTCTGCTTGAACGAGAAAGTTCTGCAGCTGCGGCGCGAGGCCGACGAAACCATCACGATCACGACGCAGCGCGGCGTCCATCGCACGCGCACGCTGGTAATTGCGACGGGACAGGGCGCGTTCTCGCCGAAACGATTAGGCACGCCCGGCGTGGAAGAGTTCGAGGGGCGCGGCATTCACTACTTCGTGCAGAATAAGGCGCAGTTTGAGGGCAAGCGATTGCTGATTGTCGGCGGGGGCGACTCGGCCCTGGATTGGGCGATGAACCTGGAGCCGATCGCGCAGAAAATCACGCTCCTGCACCGGCGTGACGTGTTCCGCGCGCACGAGGAAAGCATTGACTGGCTGCTGAACCGCTCGCAGGTGGAAGTCCGGCTGTGGAACGAGCTGCGGAGCGTCGAGGGCAACGGGCAGCTGCAGCGCGCGACGGTTTTTCACAACAAAACGGACGAGGAAACTACGCTCGACGTGGACGCCGTGCTGCTCAACATCGGTTTTTCCGCCGATCTCGGCCCGATTCGCGAATGGGGGCTGGAACTGCAGGGCCGCAAAATCGTCGTGAATTCGTTCATGGAAACCAACCTGCCGGGCGTTTATTCGGCGGGCGACATCGCGACCTATGCCGGGAAAATTGACCTGATCGCGACCGGCGTTGGCGAAATCTGCGTCGCCGTCAACTACGCCAAAACCCGGCTCGACCCCGCCTCGAAAGCGTTCCCCGGCCACAGCAGTAATATGAGCCTGTGACGCGGGTCTCCGCTGCCAGCCTCGCTCTTTTTCATGCCGCCAGGTTTGCGCGCAAATCTGGCGGCGCACTACGAGTTCGCCTCCGTCTTGCCGCCCTCTGCCCGATCTCTGGAAAATTTAACCCGCAAAAAATTATTCAAAAAATCCGCTGCCAGCAGGAATTGGCCGGATTGTCGCTTAATTACGTTATACTGAGTCTTGAGTGTCCAAATACGCTCGTTACGCCGCCCCCCTGACACAAATGCGGAACGTGAGCATTGCCTTTCCCCGCCCTTTTCGACTTTCGCGGACGAAAGCCGAAGTCGCCCCCGCCTCTTCGCGCTGGTTCGCGTGCGTCTCCGGCAAGTCCAGAGAGGAGAACTATACCGAAATGCCACTTGATTTTCTTCCCGCCCGACGCTGGGTTGGCGCGGTCGCTGCCGCCCTGCTCCTCGCCCCCGCCGCTGTGCAGGCGCAATACGCCAGCGTCAACGCCATCGCGCCGCCGGGGGGCGGCGGAACGACCACGCCGCCCAGCATCCTGACCTACCACAACGACAATGCCCGCACCGGGGCCAACCTGGCCGAAACGTTTCTGACGCCGACGATTCTTCGCAACGGGTACGTGGACCCGGTCACCAAAGTGAAAACCGTCTTCGGCAAAATGTTTGCGCGCACGGTAGACGGCGCGGTGTACGCGCAGCCGCTGTATGTTCCGAACATTCCCGTCGTGGATTTGTATACCGGCAAGACCATCGCCCACAACGTCCTTTACGTGGCGACCGCGCACAACAGCGTGTACGCCTTCGACGCCGACCGCAACGACCGCTCCAACGCCCGCCCGCTCTGGCAGACGAACTTCAACTACAGCCTGCTCGAAATCAATCCGGTTTCCAGCGGCGACGCCGGTTCCGACGACATCAGCCCCGAAATCGGCATCATCGGCACGCCGGTCATTGACCCGGCGAGCCAGACGCTCTATGTCGTCGTCAAAACCCGCGAGACCAATGACTTCGTGCAGCGTCTGCACGCCCTCGACCTTTCGAGCGGCGCGGAAAAACTCGGCGGCCCCGTCGTCATCAGCGCGACCGTACCCGGCG
Source organism: Chthonomonadales bacterium (assembly GCA_038230115.1). Lineage (GTDB taxonomy): Bacteria > Armatimonadota > Chthonomonadetes > Chthonomonadales > Chthonomonadaceae > JBBRNU01. The sequence goes on from JBBRNU010000725.1 coordinate 2,224, forward strand.
GGGGCGACGGCTTTTTCTTCGACCCGAATGGCGTCGCTCTGGTTCCTTTCGATCCGTTGCGCGAAAATCAGCAGCCCGCCCTGACTCTGCTGAACGGCGTCATCTACATCGCTTACACGTCACACGGCGAGGTCGGCCCGTATCATGGCTGGGTGCTGGGCTACGACGCGGCTACCTTGCAGCCGGTCGGCGCGTTCAATACGACGCCCAACGGATCGGGCGGC
>JBBRNU010000726.1:0-2440 GCA_038230115.1 Chthonomonadales bacterium
GCCGGTCGCGCAGCCCACGATTTCGCACCACCTCAAGGAACTCGCGTTGGCGGGCCTGGTCGAATGTCGGCGCGAGGGACAATTCGGCTACTATCAGGCCCGTCCCGACGTTATCGAGGCGTATCTGACGGCTCTACGGCGTCAAATTTTACCCGGCGGCCACGCGGCGTAAGCGGGCGGAATGCAGAAAAAGGCGGAAGGCATGAACGAAGCCACAAACGCGGCGGAGCCGGGAAAAGCGGCCCCCGAAATAATCGAAACTGGAACAATCGAAATCAAGACGGAAACCGACCCCGGAGTCTCGCGCGAAAACGCTGCCGAAGCTGCCGCCCTGTATGACGTGCAGACCAAGACGCACGGGCCGGTCGGCGCGCTGCCGCTGACGCCGGAAATGCTCCTGTCGCGTCCAAGCGGCGACGTTTTCGCCCTGTCGCAGAACGCGGGCATGGGCTGGAACCCGGCGCATCTGAACCGCCGCGAGTTTCTCCTGCTGTCCACGCAGGGCGGCATTCGCAGGCCCGACGGAACGCCGGTCGCGCTGGGTTACCATACCGGGCATTGGGAAGTCGGGCTGCTGATGACCGAGGCGGCGGAAGAACTGACCCGATTGGGCGCAATCCCGTTTGCCGGGTATGTGTCCGACCCCTGCGACGGGCGCTCGCAAGGCACGACCGGCATGATGGACTCGCTGCCCTATCGCAACGACGCCGCGCTCGTGTTTCGCCGCCTGATCCGCTCGCTTCCCAATCGGCGCGGCGTGCTGGGCGTGGCGACCTGCGACAAAGGTCTGCCCGCCATGCTGATCGCGCTTGCGGCGATGGGCGACCTGCCGTCCGTGCTGGTTCCGGGCGGCGTGACGCTCCCTGCCGAAGGCGGCGAGGACGCGGGCAAAATTCAAAGCGTCGGCGCGCGGTTCGCGCACGGCCAAATTACCCTCAAAGAAGCCGCCGAACTGGGCTGCCGCGCCTGCGCCACGCCCGGCGGCGGCTGTCAATTTTTTGGCACGGCGGCGACCGCGCAGGTCGTGGGCGAGGCGCTGGGCCTTTCCCTGCCCCACAGCGCGCTCGCGCCCTCCGGTCAGGCCATCTGGCTCGACATAGCCCGGCGTTCGGCCCGCGCGCTTGCCGAGCTGGACACGAACGGCGTCACGACCAAAGCCATCGTCACCGACCGGGCCATTCACAACGCGATTGTGGTTCACGCGGCCTGCGGCGGCTCGACCAACCTGCTCCTGCACATCCCGGCCATCGCGCACGCGGCGGGCCTGCGCCGCCCCACTGTCGAGGACTGGCACAAGGCCAACCTGTCGGTTCCGCGCCTGGTGGACGTCCTGCCCAACGGCCCGACCGACCACCCGACGGTTCGCTTTTTTCTGGCGGGCGGCACGCCGGAAGTGATGCTGCACCTGCGGCGGCTGGGCCTGCTGCATCTCGACTGCCTGACCGTGACCGGACGCACCTTAGGCGAAAACCTGGACGTCTGGGAACGCTCCGAACGCCGCGAACGCCTGCGCGCCCGTCTGCTGGAACAGGACGGCGTAGACCCCGACGACGTGATTTTGTCCCCGGAGCGCGCCCGCTTGCGCGGCCTGACCAGCACGATCACCTTCCCGCGCGGCAATCTGGCCCCGGACGGCGCGGTCATCAAGAGCGCGGCGATAGACCCTGCCGTCACGGACGCCGACGGCGTGTATCGCAAGCATGGCCCGGCCCGCGTCTTCACGACCGAGCGCGCGGCGATTGCCAGTTTGAAGGGATTGGACGCGAACCCGGTGCAGCCCGGCGACATCCTCGTGTTGATTTGTCGCGGGCCGATGGGCGCGGGCATGGAGGAAATCTATCAGATCACGTCGGCGCTGAAATTCCTGCCCTGGGGCAGGACCATCGCCGTGCTGACGGACGCGCGCTTTTCCGGCGTTTCCACCGGGGCGTGCATCGGGCATATCGGGCCGGAAGCGCTTGCGGGCGGGCCAATCGGCAAGGTGCGCGATGGCGACCGGCTCGAAATCGTGATTGATCGCAACCGTCTGGAAGGGGCTGTCAATCTCATCGGCGCGGGCGAAACCGTTTTCGGGGCCGAGGAAGGAACGCGCGTTCTCGCCGCCCGCCCGCCGCGCCCCGACCTCGCCCCTGACCCCGACCTGCCCGACGACACGCGGCTTTGGGCCGCCCTGCAAGCCGTCAGCGGCGGAACCTGGGGCGGCTGCGTCTACGATGTCGAGGCGATCACTTCACGGTTGTTGTAGGGGCCGGGGTAAAAGTCGCGCGCAGAAGCCGCGCCGGGAATTTGAAATGCGAAGCAAAGTTTTTTCGTAGATGGACACGACGACGCGACGGAATAAATTCTACAACTGTTGAAAGGCCGTTTGCCCGGTTACGACCTTTGAGATTGAACTGTTGTCTGCCAGCATCCGCTAACCGAACTGGCAAGCCGTTTAAGC
>JBBRNU010000727.1:0-2434 GCA_038230115.1 Chthonomonadales bacterium
GCCCGCCCAGAGCGTACACGCGACCGGGCGCGAACTGCCCGGCGATCAGCCGCAGGGTCGGGGTTTGAATTTCCAGGCGCTCGTCGCGGGTGTAGCGGGCGATTTCGCCGGTATCGCTGCGCCAGACGCCCGCCGCCATGCTGCGCGAACTCATGCCGACGCCCTCGCGCGCCAGATCGTCGAGCAGGGCGCGCACGCGGCGCACGTCCTGCGGGCCGTTCGTTGGCGTCAGCCAGTCCTGGCTTTTTTCTTTCGCCTGCCGCGCGACCTCGGCGTCCGTGACCAGACGGCTGTTCAGGCGCACGCTCCACGCCATCCGGTGCAGGTCGCTGACGCCGTTGGGCCATTGGAACTGGCGCGCGGGCGGATAGGCGAGGGTCAGGGTGTGGGCGGCGGGCCGGATGGCGCCGCTCAAAAAGGCGCGTCCGGCCAGCGCGGTCAGCCCCCAGACCGTCGGATCGGATTGAAACGCGAAGTCGTTGAGCGCGTCGGCCTCGGCCCCGTTCGGCGCGCGGTTGGTCTGATAGCCGAACAGCAGGATGGCGTCATAATCCTGCAAAGCGGCGTAGGCGAGGGCTTCCGGGATGGAAGCGGCCCGCCAGCGGTTGGGCCAGGGATTAGCCCATTCGCGAATCACGACCGGCTGATTGTTCCAGCGCAGGGCGGCGGTGAAGGGCGCAAAACCACCTGCGCCGTCGTCGCGCAGCGGGTCGCGGTTGGCGTAGTAACGCGCGCCGGGCGCGCGGGGATCGTCGGTCGCGCCGTCGGCGTACCAGTTCTCCGAGGTGAAGTCGCACTCCTGCGCCACGCTGGAAATATCGGGAACCATGTCGTTCGAGACGACGCCCGTGATCGGCGTTTTCAGACCCAGACCGCGCAGGTACGCGCGCATCTCGCGAAAATAGGCGCGCTGCATCTCGGAGAGGAACTGCACGCCATCGCGCAGGCGGGCCGGGGCGCGGCGCTGATCGGGCGCGCTGTCAACCGGAGCGTTCGCGCCCACGACCGGAACGCTGGTTCGGGTCAGGGTCGGGAGCGCGACCGTGATTTGCGACGGGTCTTCGCCGGGGTTCAGGACGGGCTGCCCGTTCGCCTGCCCCCACGCTAAAGCGAGCGCGTCCCGCGTCGGGTAGCGGTCGCGCAGCCAGGCGTTCCACCGGGCGCGCAGGTCGGTGCGGTACGGCTCGCCCAGGGCTTCGAGCTTGTCCGGGTACAGGAAAAACCCATGCTCGTTGCAAATTTCCACGAGCGCGAGGGCCGGGTCGTCTACGGGCCGCAGGCCGGAATACGGGTTGCGGCGCGTGAGCAGACGGGCGGCGTAGTCCTTCTGAAGTTGAATCAGGTAGCGGTCGAAGAGGGCGTAGGGCCGCGCGCCCCGATCCAACTTTTCGGCGTTCAGCACGCCGTCGCCGCTCTTGAAGGTGCGAAAATCCAGCAGGTCGAGATAATAATACAGCCCGTGCCGCCGGAGCGCGTCCATCCAATGGTCTAATCGGTCGAGATAGCGCGCATCGAAGTGCAGCGAGTCGGGCGCGTCCACGCTGCCCAGGAGACAGTTGCGGTTGTCAATCGCTTCGAGCCGTACCAGATTCAAGCCCGCGCGGGCGAAGTTGGCGACCACGCGCTCGATTTGATCGGGCGGGAGGTTCAGGCGCGTGCTGGAAACGTTGACGCCCCAGAAGCGCGCCCGCCCGCCGTCGGCGAAATGAAACCGGCCATCGTCGCCTACGGTCACGAACCCATGTCTGCCCGCCGGGGCGTCCAGGGTCGCGCTGAAGTCCAGCGTACTCGACGCGGGCAGGGCGGGCGGCGTTTCGGTTTGTCGGAGAGAATCGGCGGAAACGCGCGCCGCCCGCGAAAAGAGACCGAAGCCTAGCGCAAGCAGGCCGCACAGCAGCGGCAGTCCGCGCGCAGCGCGCGGACGACGAACAAGGTCTTTCATAGTAATGTCAAATACGCTGCAGGACTTCCACCGTCCGCTCGTTTTTCAGATTGCCGGTATTCAGGGTGGTCTTGGGTTCGATCAGCAGGACGTGCGCCTCGTCCTCGGCGACCGGCAGATGCTCGACGCCGCGCGGAACTATCGCAAAATCGCCCGCTTCTAAGTTCAGGTCGCGGTCACGCAGCCGAATCGTCAGCCGCCCCTGCACGACAAGAAACAACTCGTCCTCGTCGGCGTGCCGATGCCAGACGAACTCGCCTTTTAGTTTAACCAATTTGACGTAAGAATCGTTCAACTCGCCCGCAATTTTCGGACGCCAGTGATCTTGAAAAAGGCTGAACTTCGCCGCCAGATTGACTTTATCACACATCTTGTGTTCTCGCTTTCGTTGTAGGCTCTGCAGGGTTGGGCCTAAGCTGCCGCGCAGAGCGATCTTCAGGATTGCGACGAAATGAATTTCTTCGCGGTGTCAGAGGCCGCCGCCCTCGAAAA
>JBBRNU010000728.1:0-2433 GCA_038230115.1 Chthonomonadales bacterium
CGACGCCTGCGGGCAGTGCGAATCGTGCCGCCGGGCCGAAGCGGGAACGCAGCCGGAAATCGTCACCGTCGCGCCTGCGGGCGAGCAGATACAGATCGGGCAGTTTTGGGACCGCGAGGGCCGGGCCAGTCACGGCGTCCTTTCCCATACGCTGGCCTACGCCCCGACCATCGGGCGAAAACGCCTCTACGTCATCGAAAACGCCGACTTGCTGACCGAGTCCGCCGCCAACAGCCTGCTCAAATCCCTCGAAGAGCCGCCGCCCTACGCCCTGTTCGTCCTCCTGTCGCCGCACCAATCCCGCGTCCTGCCCACGATTGTCTCGCGCTGCCAGATGGTACGCTTGCAGCCGCTGCCGACCGAAGCGCTCGCCCATTATTTGCAGACCGCGCTGAATGTTGAGGCGGCGCGGGCGGCAATGCTGGCGGCGTATGCCGAGGGGCGGGTCGGGCAGGCGGCGCGCATGGCCCTGTCCCCCGCCGTTGGCGAGGAGATCGGGCGCGTCCTGGATTTTGCCGAGGGGCTGCCCAACGCGCCCCTGGCGCGCGCGCTGCGGCTGGCCGAGCAGCTGCGAAAGTTGTCCGGGCAGGTGAAGGCGCTGGCGGAAGAAGAAACGGCGAGCGGGCCGGTCGAAACGAGCGGCGAGGACGGCGAGGCGAGCGCTTCCGGGGCGAAGGAGAAGGTGGGACGGCGGCAACTTGCGGTCGTGTTCGATCTGCTTGTAGCGTTCTATCGCGATCTTTTGGCTCTGCGCGCGGGCGGGCCGAATGCGACCCATGTCGTCAATCGCGACCGCGTGACGACGCTTGCGCGCCTGGCCCAATCCGGTTCGCCGGAACGCTGGATGCGCTGTCTGGACGCCCTGCTGCTGGCCCGCCGCCGCCTCGACGCCAAGGCCAACATCACGCTCGTAACCGAGTCCCTGGCAATGGCGCTGACAGCCTGAGTCAGGAAAATTCAGCCGTTTTTGAAGTAAAAGTCTTCATCCAACCCTTTGAAGATGCGGGAGATGAAACTGACGATCTCTTTGAGATCGAAGGACGCATCGCTACACGAATCAACGCCCAGCCCACAAGCCTTGAAGTACTCTTCGTCACTGAGGTCGCTCTTGCGAGTGATAACGACCGTCCGGCGCAAGATTGGCGTCGCCCGTATCCGCCTCAACAACTCAAAGCCGTCCATATCTGAACCCCCCAGATCGTAAACGAGTACTTTTACTTCCCTCCGCGCCAGTTCCGTCAGCGCTTCGTGCGCGCTATTGACGATAAGGCTGCGATACCCTTTCCCGGAAATCTTGCGTTCCAGATCGCGCCAGTCGGGGAAACCGTCGCTAATGACGACGACCTCTTTCACATAATCGTAATACTTCCGCTGCACCAGTTCCGTCCATTCAGAAATTTCGATAAACTCTGCCTGATCACACTCTTCATTCCATCGAAACCAGCCGCGCGCCTGGTCGGAAAGCGTTTTTAGCCGGGCGATGTCCTCTTCTGAAATGGCTTTATTGCCCCATTGCTTGGGGCCGTTCAAAACGGCTTTCCACAGAGCAAACTCCGCCTGGTACAGCCAACCGTTGCTCCAGCAATGCCGGTTTAGGCTTGTCATAAATTCGAGAAGTTCTTCATTTTGCACGGGGTTTCCCATTTTGTTTGCTATTCCTTAATTTTCTCCGGCGTTCCTTCCGGGGAGGCGGCGCGCTGCAAGCGGTCGCGCACGGCGAGCCAGACGTCATTTGCGGGCGGGAGGGCGACGACGATGCGCGTCACGTTCTGCGCGTCGAGGGCGTGCAGGGTCGCGTACAAACGGGCGGCGTAACCGGGCGGGTCAGCAGGCAGAACGACACGGGTCAGGCGGGGGGGGGCTTTCGAGTCGTTCTGCGGATTTTCTGACGCCTGAGGATTTGAACGGTCGTCCGATTCCCGAATGATCCAGCCGACGGTTTGGCCCTGCGTCAAGAGCGCCTGTACGCGCGACCGGCCTGCGTCTTCCGCGTCGGCGAGTTCGAGGAGGGCGCGGGGCGCGTAATGGCGGGCCATCATGCCGGGCGCGGGCAGGGGCGTGTTTTGGGCGGAGGCGTTTGCGGGGTCAGCGAGATTAGCGAAGTCGGAGGGACGAACGCGCGCGATTGGCCCGAGGACGGCTTCGATTTCATGCGGCGCGATCAGGCCGGGGCGCAGTAAGCAGGGCGTTTCGCCGGACAAATCCAATACGGTTGATTCCAGCCCGCCGGAAGTCGGCCCGGCGTCAAGGATGAGAGCGATGCGCCCGTCGAGACCAAGCGCGACATGCGCGGCCTGCGTCGGCGACACGGCCAGCGAGCGGTTGGCGCTCGGCGCGGCGAGCGGAAAGCCCGTCTGCCGCAGCAGCGCGAGCGCGACCGGATGGGCCGGAACGCGCAGGGCGACCGTCGCGCCGCCCGCCGTCACCGCGTCG
>JBBRNU010000729.1:0-2432 GCA_038230115.1 Chthonomonadales bacterium
GGCTCTTCCTGCGAAATGACACGCTTGCATCTGCCGAACTTTCGACCTCAGCGCAATCATCGCCGCGTCTTCACGGTCAATTCCATACCGCTGAACCTCCCTGCTGCGCGCTTATCGCTTGTCGCAGTAAAAGTTGGCGGCTCGCTTCAGAGCTGGAATTGACGATGCATCTCAGAAGGGCTATACTGCACGACCGGATGGCGAAGCGGAGGCGGTTAGAGGGCGGTGAAACACTATGTTTTTCTCGGAACAAGCGAGGTCAACAATCCCATGCGTTCGGATGAATTTTCGGAAGCGGCGCTCGAATTTTTCTATAGCGCGGACAGCATCTTTCGCTTTGGAGACAAGCGGGCGGGTATCGCTTACCTCGATAACGCCATATATTACGCTTCGGGTCTTACACAGGCGGAACGAGAATATTTTCTTGTGATGCGAACGATTTGGGCGCGGGCGATGGCTCCCGACTATCGCCCGCGCAATTACTCGCATGACGCGGACGTGTTTCCCTTATGGCTTAAATATTCTTTGGCCTGTGAAGCGGGAAACGATGCCGAGGCGCTTCGGTTCGCCTGGATGTATTTACAATACTGCTCGGCGGGACCCTATGCGTACCAACGCGCGCTCGCAACGCTGGTGGAAGCGGCGACGCAAGCTGAGGAAGCGGCGACGCAAGCTGAGGAAGCGGCGACGCAAGCTGAGGAAGCGGCGACGCAAGCTGAGGAAGCGGCAACCGCCCATCACGCCGCCGAAATGTATGTCAGCCACCATCATCTTCTGCAATCCGCCCGCCAATGCGCGCAGACCCCGGTCAGCAGCGGTTCCCCGGAGGCCGCCACTTTATCTGACGTGGAGGAAATGGAATTCTACCCGCCTTACGAAGTCGCGCTGAAACAATTGGAGGACAATCCCGCGCCGGTGTGGGCGCAAATTCTGGAAATGACCCTCCGTCAGCCTGCCGAGTCGGGGGGAAGACGTCATGAAAAAGTGGCCGTCGCGCTCCTGCGCTATTACGCGAGGGCAGGGGATGCAGGCAGTTGTACGCAATTGCAGGCCCGGTTCCCGCGCTTGAATAGTGACGCTGCTGGCTAATCCGCCTACCACGCTGGCTGCCCGGAAAGTCGCGGCAAGTCTTCTCGAACCATCTGCCCGCGCCCGCCGCTGTCGCTGGGAATTCGCCTGGAAGCGGCGGGTTTTCTTTTCAATTTAATGTGAGTCGCCAGTCGAAGCAATTCCCCGGCCTGGACGCGCGGGCCGTTGCGGGCTGCGTTTACGCCGCTTTGCGCTTGCGGCGCGCGAATAAGCCAGCCCCGGTCAGACCTAGCGCAGCGAAGAGGGCGCTGACGCCGGGTTCGGGAACGAGGAGGGCGAGCGCGCTGTCGGCGAGCAGGCGGTGCGTGTGGGCGGTGGGATGCACCTCATCCCAAAAGAAGTAGGCGTTGGGGTCGCCGGCGGTCGCGGGATCAATGGCGAAGGCGTCCAGATACGAATCGGTTACGTTCGTGTAGCCGTAAAGCGACGGATGGGACGTCACCTGCTTGAACAGGCTGTTGTCGTCGAGGAGCCGAAACGTATCGGTCGGGAACGTCTGGCCCAGCGTCAAGAGGGACTGCGCCAGCAGCGCGTTGTGCGCGGCGGTCAATTGATCGAGCGGCTTGCGGAAGGGGGTTCCAATCGTAGCCGGAAGCTCGCCCAGATCGGCCTGATTGGGAACCAGAAACGAGCGCGCTCCATGCGCCGCCAGTTGGGTGATCTCGGCGGTGAGGTTGGCGACCGGAACGCGCGGGTCGGTCTGTCCGCCCAGATAATCGTTGCCGCCGCCAAACACGATATACAGGGCGTTCGGGTCTACCTGCGGGTTGGCGGCGAGATAGAGCGCCACTTCGGTCTGCATACCGAACAGGCGGCTGTCGTCATTGGAGGCATCCGTATGCGCCCCGCCAAAAGCCAGGTCTTCCGGGGGCGCGCTTGTCAGTCCGGGCGTCGCCGCCAGATCGTCAATCCAGATGGGGCCGTTGGAAAAGCGCCCCTGATAGTAGGGTGGCGGGGGATACGTTCCGCCGCTCAAATTGAAGATGTTCCCGGTATCGGAAAGGCTGTCCCCGAAAACGACCAGTTTGCTGTAAGCCTGCGCGCGGGCGGGCGCGGGGGCGTTTGCGAGCGTCAGGCCGGCGAGCAGAACGGGCAGCGAAAAACGCAGCGAGCGCGGAGCGAAAAGAGCGGAAAAGGAAAGGGAAGGCATTGTGGAAGAACACCTTTCAGCAGGGTAGGCCGCGCGCGTAGAAATGGGAATTGGGGAAATCAGCGGCGCGCGCGCGGACGGCAGCGCGCCTTATTTCTCCAATCGGCTTGCGTTGTCCTGCGCGAAAACGCCTGCCGCCTGCCAGAGGTTGAACCCTCCGGCAGGAAAAAAGCGGTTTGCCGGAGGTTGAAAA
>JBBRNU010000730.1:0-2427 GCA_038230115.1 Chthonomonadales bacterium
AGGAAGTGGTCGGGCGCGCGTTTCGGCCCCGGCAATACCCCGACGTGGATGACAGCAACGAGCCGCTGCCCTATCGCGTCGCGCTTGTGGGCGGGCTGGCCGGGTTCCTGGCGCTGGTCGGCTTCGGCATGGCGATTGGCATGAGCTGGTACGTGCCGATGATCTACCTGTTTTTGTACTACCTGTACGTGATTACGTTCACCCGCATTCGGGCCGAGGCGGGCCTGCCCTGGGGGTTCGGGCCGGACATGAACGTGCATCAACTGATGCAGTCGAGCGTCGGCACGCGGGCGTTCTCGTTCGCCGATCAGGTCGGCCTGCACATGCTGCTGTGGCACGATCTGGATTATCGCACCACGCAGATGCCGAACCAGTTGGAGGCGATGAAAATCGGCGTCGAGTCGCGCATGAACCTGCGGCACGTCGCGATTGTCGTGGTGCTGGCAGTGGCGGTCGGAGCCTTATCGTCGTGGGCGGCGGTGCTGACCTGCTACTATCAGCACGGAGCGGCGACAGCGAAAGTCAACAACTGGCGCACCGACGTCGGCAACACGGGCTGGCGCACGCTCAAGGACTGGGTGGACAACCCGACGCGGCCCGATCTGGCGCGCATTCAGGGCGTGGGCATCGGCGTGCTGGCGACCGCGTTCTTGATCGGGATGCGCTCGCGCTTCGTCTGGTGGCCGTTCCACCCCATCGGGTACGCGATTGCGGGAACCTACACGATGAACTGGCTCTGGTGCGCCACGCTCGTGGGCTGGCTGGTCAAGTCCCTGATTATCCGGTACGGCGGCATGAAATCCTACAAGCGGTTCATCCCGTTTTTCATCGGCCTGATTTTGGGCGACTACATCACGGGCAGCGTGTGGGCCATTTACGGCTCCCTCACCGGCGTCCACACCTACCGCGCCTTCCCGATCTAAACAGCCGCGCAGAGTGAGTTCGCAGCCTTGCGACGAAATGAATTTCTTCGCTTTGTAGCGTTCCGCCCTGTGTCCTTCGGACACGCAATTCAGCAAAGACTTCCATCTTCCACGCGGTTGGCATTGGCCCCTCTCATTACAAAGGAGAGGGATTGAGGTGAGGTCATGTCCGAAGGACGCACAGCCGCAGGCTACACAGCGAAGAAATTCATTTCGTCGCAATCCGTCGCATTTCGCCGCGTAAAACTACTGAGGAATTTACGCCGCAACGTTTAGGGCGTTCGATTGCAACGGTCAGGGCAGCCTCGCAAACAAAATTTCATATTGGCGCACCGAATAAAACAGGTTAGAATTCAGCCATGATACCCCCGATTGATTACCAGTTGGGCAGCAGGGCCGTTCCAAAAGGAGCGGCCCTTGCTTTTTGCCATGCCCGGCGATGAAAATAACAGGCAGGCCTCCCCGGTGACGCCTACGGAGCGGCTTCTTTTAGCGCGCCCTTGACAAACGCGGCGCGGCGACCTATAATAAGCGGCAAAGCGCTTTGCGATTCAAAGTCGGCGGGTTGTTTCCGGCGGGTTCGACTGGATCGCGGAGGGAGAGTGCAGCGCCTTTTTCTTTGGGGCGGAGCGAGGAGAGGATACCGTGACGATGCTGCAAGAACCGCGCGAGCCGACCGCGCGCGAGGCCGAAGAAAATCTGCGCGTGATCCGGCAGCTTATGGAGCGCTCTACCAAGTACTCGACCTTCTCCGGGCTGTCGGGAGTGTTGGCCGGAACCGCTTCGATTGTCGGGTGTCTCGTCACGCGCGGACTGAGCGGCAGTTTCCCGCTCGCCTCCCCGCAGGCGCGGGCGGCGTTTCTGCTCACCTGGTCGCTGGTCGTGGCCTTCGCGGTCGGCATGGATTACCTGCTCACCAAGCGGCGCGCGGCGCGCGTCGGTAAGCGCGTCCTTTCCCGGCTCGGCAAGCAGATGACGTTCGCCTCGGTTCCCGGCCTGGGAACCGGCGCGCTCCTGACGCTCTTCTTTTTGCAGCGCGGCCTGCTGCCCGACGTCTACCCGGTCTGGATGCTCTGCTATGGCATCGCGGTCTGCGCGGTCGGGCTGTTTTCGCAGCGCGAGGTGACGTTTTTGGGCGCGGCGTTTCTGATTGCGGGCGGTCTGACCCTGCTCGTCCCGCAATTCGGCCTGCCGATGATGGCGGTCGCGTTCGGTGGATTTCACATCGTCTATGGGATTGCAATGTCGCGCAAGGACGGCTGGTAATGGCGAAATCGCGCGAAAATTATCTGAGCGACGCCCCGCCGCTGGATTCGGCAGGGGCGGCGGGTCACGCTGCGCTTGCAATGGAAGCGCTCGACGCCCTGGACAACACCATTCACCAGAAAGTGCGTCTGGGCATTCTTTCCACGCTGCTGGCGCTGGGCGAGGCCGATTTCCGGCTGTTGAAGGAAACTCTGGCGCTTTCCGACGGCAACCTCAGTACGCATCTGGCTCTGCTGGA
>JBBRNU010000731.1:0-2425 GCA_038230115.1 Chthonomonadales bacterium
CATCCGAGCCTGAAATGGAACCGCGTTCTGCTGAAATTGAGCGGGGAAGCATTCGCCGCCGAGCATGGTCCCGGCGCAGACGAAGCCCGCGAAGTGGGAGCCGCGCCGCGCGTGGGCCTGAACTACGGAACCATTCGTGCCATCGCGACCGAAGTGGTTGCCGCCCATAACGCGGGCGTAGAAATCGCCATCGTCATCGGCGCGGGCAACATCGTGCGCGGCGAGCGGGCGGCGCAGGCGGGCATGGAGCGCGCGGCTGCCGATTATATGGGAATGCTCGGCACGGTTATCAACAGCATGGCCTTGCAGGACGCGCTTGAAAAACAGGGCGTGCCGACGCGCGTAATGAGCGCAATTGCGATGTCGGAAGTCGCCGAGCCGTTCATTCGCCGCCGCGCGATCCGGCATCTGGAAAAAGGCCGCGTCGTCGTGCTGGCGGGCGGAACCGGCAACCCCTTCTTCACGACCGACACCGCCGCCGCCCTGCGCGCCAACGAAATCCGGGCCGGGGCCGTCCTCAAGGCCACGAATGTGGACGGCGTGTACGACAAAGACCCGCGCAAGTTCGCCGACGCCGTGCGCCACCTTCACGTCACCTACGACGAGTGCATCCAGAATAACCTGCGCGTGATGGATCAGACGGCCTTCACGTTCTGCAAAGAGTACGACATCCCGATTGTCGTCTTCGACATCGCGCAGGAAGGCAACATTCGCCGCGTCGTGACCGGCGAAGACATCGGCACGCTGGTCAGCAGCGGCAAGTAAGCGAGGCCGGAGATGAGTCAGGCTGCCCTCCAACCCCAACAAGAAGACGACCGCGAGGACGAAGCCGCTCGCGCGGTCGCGCTTGCGCTGGAAGCGGTCGAAGCGGACAACTCGCTTCGTTTCCCCAAAACGCCTGATGAGTCCGCCAACGCTTTCGCGCCCTGGCTGGAAGCGCAGCGGGCGCGATATTTGCCGCTGATGCGCGAGGCGGTCACAAAGGCGTTTTCAAGTTCCGCGCTTTCCTCAGAAGAAACGGAAACGCTGGTTGAACAGCGCGTCTGGCCTGCCGTCAAAGACTGGCTGTGGGAAATGCTGCTGATTGTTCAGGCAGGGAATTGGGTTCGCCGCCATTTTGGGGATGCCATAACGATAAGCAGACCCGTGCGGATCGAAACGGGCTGGCGCGTCCCCCTCGGCGTTCTCAAGTACAGCGAGAAAGTCGGCCAGGTCGTTTTGGATGAGAACGGCGCTGTTGTGCCGGAGCGAACTTCGACCCGCGAGGAAGTCCTAGAGAAAATTCGTGATCGAAAACTTCCCGCAGTTGCGACAGCCGCCGGGCAGTAACAGTTGCCTGCCGACCGTTGTTCGCGCCGTATTGAGGTGGCATGGCGTTCGCGCCGCCGCTGAGGAAGTTTCCGTTTGATGTCAGGAAGACCCGTTAGGTTGCATTTGGGATTTAGCGATGGATGGCTTGCGTGAAGCTGGCTTCGATGTAGAGCCGCTGACCGGGACGACATTCCACGAGGCAGAGAATTTGCTTCGCGCCATTGCAGCCGACGAGGACGATCCGCAGCCAGTGATCGTAACGCTGCAAAATCCGCGAATTAGGATGAGCGGCGATCACGCTGTTGCCGTCATCGGGATTGAGACGAACGCGGCGGGCCAGGAAGTCGTCTCCTACCTTGACCCGCTTACAGGTGCGATTGAAAGCGACGCTTCCGGCGACTTCTGGCTTTTCTGGAGCGCCGCCCGACAACTTGCTTTTGTCCTTCGTCCGTAATAGATGCTCCGACAAATAAAGGCTTGACAAATCGAAATCGGGTAAACTTGTTGGCATGAACCTTACGCAACTGACCCACTATCCCGAAGATAAAATCCGTTCGCTCGTCGGTCTCACGCCCGAAGCCCTCGGCGAACTCTTGCTCCTTGCCCTGCCCGAAATCGAGCGCAGACGCCAAAAGCAGCAGGCGAACAGGCCCAAGCGCCAACGCAAAACCGGCGGTGGGCGCAAACGCCTGCTCAAGCCCTATCAGGAAATTCTGCTGACCCTGCTGTATCTGCGGCATAATGTCGCCTTCAGCGTGGTCGGATTTATGGTTGGCGTCTCTGCCGATGTCGCCGAAAATACCTTCCACGAAATCGTCGCGGTTCTGCGCGATCTTTGCCCCGCGAACCGCTACGAAGCGGAGAAACGCTGGACGAAGAAGGAGCCGTCGTGGAAGCCGGACGCCCTCGACAAAATCATCATTGACAGTTTCGAGACGCCCCTTCCGCGCCCTTGCGTGAAGGAAAAGCAGCAGCAATACTACTCTGGCAAGAAAGAGCGACACACGATCAAAACGCAGGTCGTCACCGACCAGACGGGCGAGATACACGCCCTTGCTCCCGGTCATCGGGGGCCGATGGCAGACAAACGCGTCTACGAAGCCAGCGATGTCGA
>JBBRNU010000732.1:0-2418 GCA_038230115.1 Chthonomonadales bacterium
GACCGCGAAACCGCGCGAGGGCGCATTCGCGTCGCCGGTCTGGATGCGCTGGAAGGTCGGGCGCGTCGGGGCGTCGGCGATTTTCACGATGCAGTCGGCCACCATCGCCAGCACGCGCGCCTCGCCCGGCGCGTTGATTTTATCCGCCGTGTCGGTCGGAGTATGGTAGTCGGAATGCGTGCCGGTGAACCAGAACAAAACCGGAATGTCGTGCGTGTAAAACGACTGCTGGTCGCTGGCCCCGAAGCCGCTTTCGCTGCGCGCCAGCGCGAACCCCGCCGCGCGGTTCGTTTCGTTGAGCAGGCCATCCCACTCTTTCGCGGTTCCGCTGCCGGTGATAATCAGTTTGTTGTCGCGCAGGCGTCCGATCATGTCCATGTTGAGCATGGCGGCGGTTTGGGCGAGCGGGCGCAGGGGATGCTTGACGTAGTGATCCGAGCCGAGCAGTCCCAATTCCTCGCCGCTGAAGGCGACGAAAATCAGCGAGCGTTTCAGGCGCGGCGCGGGCGTCAGGTCGTTCTGCGCGCCCGGCCCGTTGGCGGCGGTTCGCGCCCCGGAATTAGCGCCTGCGGTTTGCGAGCCGGAGCCGCCCGACCGGGCGAAATAGCGCGCGAGCTGCATCACGCCGGACGCCCCGGAAGCGTTGTCGTCGGCTCCGTGATGGATGGCGGGCGCGCTGGATTTGGCGAGCGATCCCGGCCCGCCCATTCCCAGATGGTCGAGATGCGCCCCGATGACGATATATTCATTCTTCAAAACGGGGTCGCTGCCCTCGATCAGCCCGACGATGTTGGCCGTGACCTTCTCGATTTTCGTCACGTCGGCGGTCAGTCGGACGCGCACGAGTTGAGTTGGAACGAATTTGCCGGTGTTGGCAGCGGCTTCGGCCTCCTCGAATTTTCCTCCGAGGCCAGCGGTAAAAAAGTCTGCGGCGACCTTCCGCCGCACCCGCAGAACGGGCAGCCCGGCGTCCGAAGCGTCCGCGAACGCGAAGCGCGATTGATCGAGGGTATCGGCGTTTTTGGGCGGCGCGACCAGAACCGCTTCTGCGCCCAGTTCGCGGGCCGTCAGCGCTTTGCGGCGAATGTCGCCGAACTCGTACAGCGGGCCATGCGGGTCGTCGCCGGGACTGCCCGCCAGCAGCAGAACAATTTTGCCTTTGACATCGGCGTGGGCGTAATCGTCGTGGTTCGCTTGCGGCGCGCGGATGCCGTAGCCGACAAAGACGACGTCGCCTTCCGCTTTGCCGCCGCCCGAAATCCCGGACGGCTCGAAGTCCTGACCGACGCGATACGGCGACCAACCGCCTTCGTCCGCGAACTCCAATCGGTTTTTTCTGCCGACCGCGCGGCCCGCGAGGAACGTGAAGGGCTGGAAATAGCCGCTGCCGTCGCCGCTCGCCTTCGGGTCGCGTTCCCGGCTGGTTCCCAAAGGTCGCAGCCCGCTTCGGGCGAACGCGCGGGCGATGAACTGCGCGGCCTTTTCGTTGCCCGGCTCGCCGCTGCCCCGCCCGCGCAATTCGTCGGAAGCGAGATAAGCGATTTGCGCCTGAATCGTTTCCGGCGCGAATGGCGGCGACGCAACTGTCGGAGGCGCGGCGGGCCTGTCCTGCGTCCGTCCGGCGAGCGTCAGCGCGCAGCCTGCGGCGAGAAAAAGAGGAAGCGTTTTCATGTTCGGCGGCCCTTCGCGTTCGTTTTGTGTTGTCGCGGGGATTTGGTCGGCGTCGCGCGGACGGGCGCGGGCTTGATTTGCTGGAGGGGCGGGACGTTCAGCGCGTAGCCGACATAGAGCGGCAGAACGCTGCCCTGCAGGAACGAAAATCGCAGCGGAGCCTGCCCCCGGCTCAGCGTTTTCGTGACGCCCTTCTGCGTTTCCGTCACCAGAACGCCGAACGGCTTGCCCGTATAGCAGACTTCGCCGAACGCCAGGGAAATAGCGCTGTCCGCGCTGACGAACATCGGGGCCGATCCCGGATCGGTCGTCGTGTAAGAGAGGCCGCCGAGCAGTTCGGTTTTTCCGCCTGCTTCCGTATCAATCAGCGTGCCGCCGCGCTCGGTTTTATAGCCCAGCAGCCAGAACGTTCCGCCGCTGTTGAGAATGTGCGTCCCCTCGTTCTCCACGTTCAGCTGCCGCGCCCAGACGCGCTGTCGGCCCAATGTCAGCGGCCCGCACACCACGTCCTCGAAATAGAAATCGCCGGTTCCGGTTCCCTTGACGCCGTTGAGCGCGCAGTCTTTCAGCACGAGGGTTCGGGTCGCGGCATGTTCCAGGAAGGTCGCCGTGTTGTAGCCCGTCCCCAGCCGCTCCATGACTACGACCGGGGCTGCGCCGTCCACAAATTTGAAGCCCGGCTTGCCATCTTTCGTCAGGATGTTGATAGTCGCCTCGCAGCCGATGATGCGCCGAACATTCCCGCGA
>JBBRNU010000733.1:0-2404 GCA_038230115.1 Chthonomonadales bacterium
GAACTTACCGGCGCGTCTAAATCGGGCGTTCAACGCGGGCTTAGTATCCCGGACAGCAGGCGGTTTGTCTAGCGCGATTGACCCGGCTCCGGTAATCCAGACACTCAAAGCGCGTTGGCCCCGGCAATCGCCTCTTCGACCGTGTATTGAAAGAAGGAAAGGTTCGCTTTGCCGAGGGCGTCCATGAAGGCGCTTTGCAAAAGACCGGCGCGCCGCGCGCCGGTTACTAGCGAGACGATTTCGAGGTCGAAGAGGGTCAGGCCTCTTCCAAACGCGATCGAACTGCGGGAAGGCGGGCAGCAGTCGCTGGCGGGCGGCGCTGGCTCACGCCTCGCTTTGCAGCGTCTTCAAATCCGCGAGCAGGAGTTCGCGTTCGCTCTCATCTTCGACGCGCGCCGCAAGTTCAAGCGCCTGCTTGCGATGCGCCGAGGTTGCCGCCGAGTTGTCTGCGAGATGATACGCTCTGGCGAGGGCTTCGTGGGCGTAACCGAGATAAAACGGCGGCAGTTCGTCGCTGTAGGAAAGGCAAAGGCGCGCGTACCGGAGCGCCTCGGATGCATTGTTCAGCAGAATTTGTATGCGCGAGGCCTGCCAGAAGCCGATAGATAGCGCCTGAGGATTGCAGTCGTCGCGCTGCCTCCAGTGATACAGGGAGGCAGTGATACAGGGAGGCTTGGTTGAGCGCGACCATCCACTGATCTTCTTCCGGCGAACGCTCCCGCTTTTCGATGAGACGCCAGGCCTCGTTGAAACAGTGCGCCGAAAAATACCGGTGGGAGACGGCAAGATCGAATTCGGGAGAGGCGGTCATTTACGAACCCTCCTGGATACTCTTCGGAATGCAGCGGTTCCGACTGTTGAGAATTTCCCCACAGAGAGACATTCCTAACGCGGCTCCGTTTTCAGAGCGGGATTGAAAAGGGCGCGTTTTGGCGGCGGATCGCCCGGTCTGAGTCGCTGCCAGCCCGATTTTGCCGAATCGGGCCAGGCGCGGCTAAAGGTTTCGCATTCGGCTGACGGCGGCGAAGACGGCCACACCAACGAGAATATACGTCCAGGAAGGGTGCAGCGACGCGGCGAGCAGGGCCAGCATCTGCGGGCCGCCGCGCGCCAGGATCGGGAGCAGCCAGCCGATGACAAGGCCCAGCGCGGCATTGACGCCTGCGACGATTTCCATGGGCAGGCCGCGCTTACGGCCCGTAACGCGCAGCGCCGTTTCCGCCACCAGCAGCCCGTAGAAATAGGCGATCCAAAGCCCGAAGAAACCGAACCCGCCGCCCATGCCGAGCAGGAGCCAGCCGCCAAACAGCGCCACGCCCAGACTAGCCGCAAACGCGAGAACCAGACCGCCCGCGCTCGCCTGCAGCAGCGAGGCGTTCCGGCTGCGCCCGCACTCGCGGCATTGATGCCCCACCGGGGCGACGACGGAACAGTCCGGGCAGATCGGTTTGTCGCAGCGCATACAGCGCAGGTTCGTCGGCGCGTGACGGCGGCACGAACAGCGCGTTTCGTTCGGCGCGGGAGCGGGCGTTGCGGGCAGGGAGGCATTCGACGGCATGATGGGGTTTGGCGCAGCCATTGTACGCTCGTTTCTTTTACGGAAGACGGAAGACAGGACGTCCGGCGTTGGCATCTTTGAATGGAAGCCGAAAAGCGCTTCCAACTCGTTCCGACGACAGTCAGACGATTAGCCCAGCCCGGCGGCTGTCCCGGCGGGATAACGTCACTATCAGCCGGGCGGCAAGATGGGGTTTGCAGAACGGTCGTTGCGATTGATTTGATTGTTTCGTTCGCTTCGATTTTTCTTTTGATGAAAGGTCGCGTCGGGCGTTTCGCCCCGCGCGTCGAGACCCAGCGGCGTCAGGCGGTCGGTCAAGCCCAGCGTCATTTCGGTCAGCCCCCGGCTCAACTCCGCGGCGCGAACCGGGCGGGCGTCGGGCTGAAGGAAAGGCGAGCCGGATTGTATCATGCGGCGGCTTGCCAGGTACGCAAGATCGGCATACGCCGGACTGGTTTTCGGCAGGGTCAGATGGACGGAGCGGGGCAGCGCTTTCGACCGCCCCCGGTCTTTGTCAGTCGGCGACGGTCGCGGCAGCCCCTTCGCAACGTAATCGCCCAGACGGGCCAGCGTCGCGGCGAGCGTGGCCCGCGTCACAACCTGTTGATGCCAGTCCGCGCGCTTGAGCGTCGGCACGATGCTCTGTGGAACCGCTGGACTCGCCCCGGTCTGCCAGATTCCGGCTTCCAGCGCGCGGGCCAAATGCGCGATAGCGCGCACGGCCTGCGTGCGCGTAACGGCCTGCTCGCCGTGAAACTGCCCGTCCGGGGCATTCGTCAGCAGCCCATTTCGCAGCGCCGCCTGAACTGCCGCGTCGGGCTTCGCGTCGTCGGCCCGAACGGGAGC
>JBBRNU010000734.1:0-2400 GCA_038230115.1 Chthonomonadales bacterium
AGAGCGGAAGGAGAGAAACGGTGAGCGATATAGAATTGGCATCCGTGCCAGCGCAAATGGAAACCCTGATTTTTGTGGTTCGCGGGCAGCGCGTCATGCTCAGTCCGCATCTGGCGCAATTGTATGACGTGAAAACGAAAGTGATGATCCAGGCGGTCAAACGCAACATCGAGCGTTTCCCCTCGGATTTCAGGTTCCAACTCACGGACGAGGAATTCGCGAGTTTGAGGTCACAAATTGTGACTTCAAACAAGAGAGGCGGAGCGCAACATCTTCGCTACGCTTTTACGGAGCAGGGCGTCGCCATGTTTTTGTCGCCGATGTAATGGCGTCGCGCTTGCCCGAACTGCGCGTCCTGCATGTAGAAGAAGCGCAGGGATGAATTGCATCCGGCTCTGCTACTGCAAGGGGAGACTGCGCTTGGGACGGCGTCAAATCAGAGGCGCAAGTCAAATCAGAACGACCCAACTTGCCACTCAAGCCCGCTCGCCTGGCGCGCGTAGAACGGGCATGAATGCCCGTTCTGATAGGCAAAGACCACCTTTGTGGCCTGCAATGCCCAAGCGCCAGCGTGTGTCTTCAGTGCAGAAGCGCCAGAGCGTGTTTAGCCCGCGCAGGCGGGCTTCACAATGCCTGCCGGGGTTTTAACCCCTCGGCTTCCCGCGAACGGGGCTTCAACCCCGTTCGACGCGCCTCGTGCCTTCGCGCCAGGCGAGCGGGCATCCGTGGCAAGGTGGGTTGGAACGCGAAAAACAGGGGGTAGCGGCCCTTTTTCTCAAGCCCAATTGCTGCCGAATGACCCGTTTGCGAGGTATTCTAAAGTCATGGAACAAAGATTATTGGGCGGTTCGGGGCTGAACGTCCCCGTCCTCAGCTTCGGAACCGGCACGTTCGGCGGCAGCACGGAGTTTTTCAAAGCCTGGGGGTCCAGCGATGTTTCCGAGGCGAAACGTCTGGTGGACATTTGCCTGGAAGCGGGGCTGAATATGTTTGATACCGCCGACGTGTATTCGGGCGGCGCGGCGGAAGAAATTCTCGGTCAGGCGATCCGCGGCCGTCGAGACGATGTCCTGATTTCGACAAAGGGCGGATTTCGCGTCAGCCCCGGCCCCAACGATACCGGCTCGTCCCGATTTCATCTGATCCGCGCTGTCGAAGCGAGCCTACGGCGGTTAGACACGGATTACATAGACCTGTATCAACTGCACAGTTTCGACGCGCTCACGCCCGTAGAGGAAGCGTTGAGCGCCCTGGATACCCTCGTCAAGGCGGGAAAAATTCGCTACATCGGCTGCTCCAACTTTTCCGGGTGGCATCTGATGAAGGCGCTGGCCGTTTCGGAGCGGTACGGCATGGCTCGCTATGTCGCGCACCAAGCGTACTACTCCCTGATCGGGCGGGACTATGAGTGGGAGTTGATGCCCCTGGGATTGGATCAGAAGGTCGGCGCGGTGGTCTGGAGTCCGCTGGGCTGGGGACGCCTCACCGGGAAAATACGGCGCGGGCAGCCTTTGCCTGCCGCCAGCCGCTTGCAGAGCCGCGTGGTGGTGGAGAACGGCCCGCCCGTCGCCGACGAGTACGTCTACCGAGTCGTGGACGCTCTCGACGTCGTGGCGGAGGAAACGGGGAAAACGGTTCCGCAGATCGCCCTCAACTGGCTGCTGCAGCGCCCGACGGTGGCGACCATCGTGATCGGGGCGCGCAATGAAGAGCAGCTGCGCCAGAACCTGGGCGCGACGGGCTGGAACCTGACGCCCGAACAGGTCGCGCGCCTGGATACGGCGAGCGCCACGACGCGGGCTTATCCCTACTGGCACCAGCATGGTTTCGACCGCAATCCCTCGCCCGTCGGCTGACCGCGCTCCCCCGCCCGTCGGCGGCAGCGCCGCCAGGCCGCGCCGCCGTTGTACGTCACCGGGCGGTCATCCCAGGGTTAAAACCCCGGTCTATCTGGCGTTCCGCCAAGCGTCCTTCGGATGCGGGAGCTAGCGCAAGGCTCAACTTTGTCAGCATTGGCCCCTCTCCTTGCATAAGGGGAGGGATTGGGGCGAGGTGAATCCGCAGGCTGCCGGGCGAAGAAATTCATTTCTTCGCGGCCCGTCGCCATTCGATGAACTTACTTTACCTTTAGTTTCCGGTAAAATCCGGTTGATCTTTGTCTGCCTGACATTCTGTCAGACAGTTTGACACGCTCTCAATCTCAAACAGGCTTGCCATATTTCGCGAAGTTGCCCCTGTGAGCAGGACAACTTCACAAAAAGAATCGTCTCCTAGCCTTATGATAGGTCGAGAGGGAAGGGAAAGCCTTCTCAGCGCTCAACTTTACCGGAGACTAAAGTTTACGCGGTTGTTTGGATACCGGCGAGCCGAGTGTCGGCGTCCCCGAAGCGTTTCATCTGC
>JBBRNU010000735.1:0-2394 GCA_038230115.1 Chthonomonadales bacterium
GGGAAGGTTTTGACGACGCAGCCGGGGTCGGCAATCGTGACGCCGGGAACGCGCAGGCCGACGAGCGCGAAACTCATGGCGACGCGATGGTCATGATAGGTTTCGATGGTCGCGGGCGTGAAGGCGTGAAGCGGCAGCGGGTGAATGGTGAAGCCGTCCGAACGCTCTTCCACGCGCACGCCCAATTTTCGCAGTTCAGCGCAGACGGCGGCCACGCGGTCGCACTCCTGCAAGCGGGCGTGCGCGATGCCGGTCACGGTTGGGGGGCGGTCGGCGAAGGGAGCGATGGCGGCAAGCGTCAGGCTGGTGTCGGAAATCGCGCCCATGTCGCGCGTGACGCCGCGCAGCCGCCCGTCTTTCGGCCCGACGACCGTCAAGCCGTCCTTGCCCGCGCTGACTTCACAGCCCATTTCAGCCAACACTTCCGTCGCGAACCGCACGTCGCCCTGCAAAGCGTCCGGGCCAAGACCGGGAACCCTAACGCGCCCGCCGGTGAGCGCGGCGGCGGCGAAGAAATACGAGGCGCTCGAAGCGTCCGGCTCGACGGCGTAGGGCGTTTGCGCGCGATAGCGCTGCCCCTTCGCGACGTGAAAGCGCTCGGCGCTGGAAGAGATCGCCGCGACATCCCACTGCGCCATCATGCGGCGCGTCAAATCCACGTAGTGCGGGCGCAGTCGTCCCCGCACGACGAGGGCGCAGTCCCGGCGGGCGTAGGGCGCGACCATGAGCAGGGCCGAAAGGAACTGGCTGCTGGCTTCGGCGCGCAGGTTGGCGGTTCCTCCTGGCAGACCGTCCAAGCCTTCCACGACGAGCGGCGGGCAGCCGTTGCCCAGTTCGGCGCGGGCCGAAACGCCCAGGTCGGCGAGCGCGTCCAGCAAATCCTGCTGCGGACGCTCGCGCATTCGGGCCACGCCATCGAGCCGATACCGCCCGCCGCCCAGCGCGCACAGGGCGGTCAGAAAGCGAATGGACGTGCCAGAATTGCCCAGAAACAGGTCGGCGGCGCGGGCCGGAATCGCGCCCCCCTGCCCCGTGACGACGAGGGTTTCGGCCGCCTCGTCTTCCACAACCGCGATCCCCAACCGGCGCAGCGACTCGGCCATAACGCGGGTATCGTCGGAAGCGAGCGCGCCCGTCAGGGTCGAAACGCCTTCGGCGAGCGCGGCCAGGATCAGGGCGCGGTTGGTGACGCTTTTCGAGCCGGGTACGGCAATCGCAACGTCGGGGATATTTGTAAGCGGGGCAATGGTAATTTCGTCGGGATAGGTCATGGCAAAGTTTTTTCGATACGTTTCAGGCTTGCGTGTCAGAATTTCCCTGCGCTTCCCCTGTGACTTTGGGACGTAAGCGCGGGGCGTTCGGCTTCTTGCGCGTTCAGGGTTTCGGGCGGTGTTCGGCAGTAAAGCGCGCGAAATCATCGGGCGTATTCAGGTTAAGAAAACCGTGTAAATCCGGGTCTATCGCCCGCAGCGCGGCCTCTTCCACCCGGCGCACGTGCAAACTGTCCGTTATCAGGGCGCGTTGGGCGGCGCGCTGTCCGGTTTCGAGGAACGCGCGCAGGGGCGGCAGGGCCGAATCGCGATAGACGGCGCACAGCGGCTCCCATCGCCCGCCGATTTCGGGAACCGCCGCGTCCCATTCCGGCGTGGCGAGCTTTAACAGCAGGGCGAGGGTTTCGGCGCGCACGGCGGGCATATCGCAGGCGACGACCAGGTGACGGCCCGGCCCCAGCGCGGTCAGCCCGGTCACGATGCCGCCGACCGGCCCGGCGTCGGGAAAAAGATCGCTCACACACCGCGCGCCCGCAAGGGCATACTTTTCGGGGGTGTCGGCGACAATCACAACGTCCTCCACGAGCGGGGCGACGAGCGCGACGAGATGTTCCAGAAAGGTCGTCGCGCCGTAGGGCAGGCGCGCTTTGTCCTGCCCCATGCGAACGCTGCGCCCGCCCGCCAGAATCATCGCCCCGGTCTTTTCCCCGTCCGTCAAGCGCGCCTCCCATCCGCCCAAACCGCAAAACTTGTCTCCTGCCCCAACGTCCGCCCTGTTCCAGTTTACGCTACTGCCTCGGCGGGTTCCGCGACATTCTGCCGCCAGGCGGCGAAATACGCCTCCCATTGCTCTGGCGTGGCCGTCTCGTTAATACGCTCCTGTATCTGCGCCTCAGTCAGCGCGGATTTTGCATATTCGTTTTGCATAGCGGTCAGTGCGCTCGCCTGCGCCTGCGAAGCACGGGCTTGCGCTTTCGCCTCTTCCCGCTTGAAGACCGAAAGCAGGTCATCGGCGCGCTTCGTGGCGGCTTCCAAACTCGAACTTACGCGCTTGAGGTCCTGACCGTGAACGCAGCTTTCCTGGTAACAGCGTAACGCCTGCTCTTGGTCGCCATCCCGCGCA
>JBBRNU010000736.1:0-2392 GCA_038230115.1 Chthonomonadales bacterium
ATACAGCAGAAACAGCTGGTCTATCTCTTCGGTTTCAAACGCCTTGCGCACGATACGGGTGATGTCCTTCGCCTCATCGTAGGACAGACCGGTATTGGGAATGGCGAACTCCTCTACGACGTTGTAGCCACGCCTGCGGAAGAACTGAATGCCCTTTTTGCCCGCGCAATAGAGTTTCACGCGGTCTTTGTCGTAATCGCGCAGCAGTTCCGTGACGCGGCGCAGCATGGCGGAATTGTACGACCCGGCCAGCCCTCTATCCGCCGTCACGATGAGAAACCCGATGTTCTGCGGCTCGCGCACGGCCAGCAAGGGATGCTCGACCGCCCCGCCGACCGCCTGCGCCAGACTGGTCATCATTTCGCGCATCGTGGCGGCGTAAGGCCGCGCCGCCTGCACCCGATCCTGCGCGCGTTTCAAGCGCGCGGCGGCCACCATCTTCATCGCTTTGGTGATCTGCTGGATATTCTTGGCGACGCGAATGCGCGAGCGCACCTGTCGAATAGTTGCCATAACCTTCCCCAATCCCTTCCTGATTAAGCCGCGCCGAGAGAGGCGACGCCCAAATCGGACGCGCCAAAATCGAATGCGACGCCATCGGCGACGCCCGAACCGAACGCAGCAACGGCGCGGGCGCGCGTCCGCCCGTCAGCGCGGCCCCCATTCCAACCGCCGCCGCCAGCAAGAGCGGCGATAGACATCCGGCCCGCTTCGGCTTCGCCTTGCCTGCTTCCCGCTCGCGCGCCTGCTCCAACGCCGCGCGCTGCAAATCCAGATCGGCGCGCACGACGGCCACGCGCTGCGCCCGGATTTCCCGGCCCCGTTCCGCGTCATTGCCGCAGGAGGGGCAGACCGCTTCGGCTTGCGTCGGCTCGTCCGGCAGGGCGGTTCGCCCGCAAAACGGGCATTCGCCGGGCGCGGGCGGACGCGGCAGGGCGGCATGGCAGCGGGCGCAGTACAGCGCGCCTTCGGCGTTTTCCAACGCGCACTGCGGACAGCGCACCGGCTATTTCCGAACGGCGGCCAGGAGCGCGTCCACGAGCGCGTTGTCGGCCCCGGTCGGATCGTTCGGATAGCGACCGGCGATCTCGTGCGCGAAGGCCTTGAACTCGTCCAGCGAAACCGCCTTCCGTCCGTTCTTTTCCGACAGGTACGCCGCGCCGACAATCGCCGAGCAGTCGGCCCCGAACTGCGCCGTCATGATGGATTGCGCGCCGTGCCGGACGCACTCGACCATGTTCTGAATTTCGCCGAAAAACGACGACGGCCAGGGCTGCCAGGTCGGGCCGCTGCTCTCGATGCGCCGCGCCTCGCGCCCGTAAGCGTCCGTCACGACGCCGTAGCGCTTGCCCGTTTCGCTGTCATTCACGAAATGCAGGCTGCCGGTCGTGCCGGTGAAAACCGTGCCGGGCGAGTCCTGATGGCTCCACGAGCCTTCGACGTGCGCCGTTGACCACGCGCCCTTCTTCTCGTCCTCGAAGCGAATCAGAATGTGCGCGTCGTCGTCCACGGTGATCGGCTGGAAACGCCCGTCGAGGATTCGCTCCGGCATTCGGATGCTCATGCCGAACGGGTCGGCGGCTTTGACGAGCGCGGGTCGCTTGTCCAGCCCGGTCACGAACCAGGCCGCGCCAATGGCGTGGATGCCGTTGTCCAAGAGCGCGCCGCCGCCGCCGAAATCCGGGTTCCAGAATTTCGGGTTGCCTTCCGGCCCGCCGTGCGCCTGCGTCAGAAACATCATCACGAGTTCGCCGATAGCGCCGGACTGCACGAGTTTGCGGGCCGTGTAATAATCCGGGTCGAACAGCCAGTTTTCGTTGTGCTGGTAAAACTTGCCGCTGCGCGCAATCGCCGCCATCAGCCGCTCGGACTCGAGCCAGCTGCGCGAAAGCGGCTTCTCGCACATGACGTGAAGGCCCGCGTCCAGCGCCTGGATCGCAAGCGGCGTGTGCAGAAACGGCTGCGTGCAAATGTCCACGAGATCGGGCTTGACGGTTTCGATGACCTCGCTGATGTCGTCGCAAATCTGCACGGTTTCCAGATCGTTTTCCAGCCGCTCGACTTCGGCGTGGTCGTCGCGCTCTCTGGCCCGCTTGATTTTGGCCTCGACCAGTTCCTGATAGCGCCGGTACGCCAGGTCTTGCGCCTGCTTGTCCGGGTCGCAGAAAGCCACCAGCTGCGCCTGGGGAATGTCGGGGTAGGCGGGCAGGTGCGCCCCGCGAAAAATGCCCCCGGTTCCGATGGCGGCGACGCGCACGCGGTCGGTTTTTTCCATGCGGGACGAAACTCCTTTTGCGATGGGAACGACATTTTCAAACGTGGCGGGCGGCGCGCTCGCGACGGCGGGCGGCGCGCTCGCGACGGCGGGCGGCGCGCTCGCGACGGCGGGCAG
>JBBRNU010000737.1:0-2390 GCA_038230115.1 Chthonomonadales bacterium
AATCGCGGAAATCTCGTTTTGTCGTTCTAGCCGGGCTTTATCGTAGGCGCGGCTTTCCGGCTCCAGCAATTCCCGCCGCCGCTCCGCCTCCTGCAAACCGGCATAGTCGCCCAGGATGGACGCTTTCTGCTCCAGGATAGTTTCCAGCGTCTTCAAACGCGCGATTTTGTCGCAGCGCTCTTTTTCGCGCAACGCCAGGTCGGTTTCCAGGCGGACGCGCGCGGCCTGCGCGTCGGCGACCATCGCGGCCAGGGCGTCCGCTTTGCTCCGCTGGTCGCGCAGGCGCGCGGTCTCCTCCTCCTGCCGGGCCAGGGCCGCGCTTATGTCGGCAAGTCCAGACAGCGCCGCAGACAGCTGCTCCTCATGCGCGGGCAGGTTCGCGATTTCGGCTTCCAGAAGCCGAATCTCGCGCTCCAGGTCGTCGGCGATTTCCTTCTGTTCTTTGTAGCGCTCTTTCGATTTCGCTTCCAGACGGTCGTAGCGATCCAGGCCCAGAATTTCGCTCAGAATGCGCTTGCGGCTGTCCGGCGTCTGGCGCGTGAACTCGTCGGCCCGCCCTTGCTGCAAGTACGCCGAGTTCAAAAACGTGTCGTACTCCATGCTCAACAACTGGATGATGAGTTTGCCGGTTTCACGCTGACTCATGCCGCCGACCGCGACAAAAGCGCCGTTCTCGTCCTGTTGCGCGAGCTGCCATTCGCTGGTTTTGCCGCGCCGCCGCTTCTTCACGACGCGAAAATGCCGGGCGTCCAGGTCGAACTCGAAGCGGACTTCCACGTCATCCGCGCCGACGCGGATCAGGTCGTCTTCCCCGATGCTTTTCACCGACGACGCGCGCGTCTTGCCCCACAGCGCCCAGGTCATGGCATCGAGCAGGGCGGATTTGCCGTTGCCGTTGTCCCCGGACAGGCAGGCGACGTGCAGCCCGTCGAACGAAAGCGTTTCGCCCGACTCGCCGTAACTCATGAAGTTTTTCAGGGTCAATTTGGTGGGAATCATTGGGTTCGAGAGTTCGAGATTGAATTCGAGACGGATTTCGCGCCGCAATCGGAAAGATTGACGCAAGTCGCCGCGAAAGCCCGCCTGACGGACGGACGAGCAGGAGCGCCGTTTGGCAGGGCCGCGTTTTACTACGCCGCCTCTTCTTCCTGCAATTCGCGAAACATCGGCTCGGCGAGGGTCAGCAGGTCGTCGCGCCGCGCCTTGTATTTTTCGTTGGCGTCAATGTAAAGTTGAAGGGCTTCGCGCGGGGTTTTGGTTTCGGTCAGCAGACGCGAGCGGGCCTGCGCGTCGCGCTGCACCTTGCGCGTGACCGAGACGACGAGAAATGCCCCGCTCAACGCCTCGCGCAGGTCGCGCTCGCGCACCTGTCCCTGCCGCGCTTCGGAAATATGATAGGTCAATTTGACGATGGCATGGCGGAGGGGAAAACGCTTCACCTCGTCGAGAATGCGCTCGGTCGGCTCGTCGCAGTCGGCGTCCACGTCAATATCCAGCAGGGGTCGACTGCCTTCGACCTCCACGAACGCATAATTCGCGCCGCCCTTTCGCAAATCCACCAGCACAAAGCCTTTGGCCTCGTCCTTCTCGCCAAAGTCAATCCGGTCCGGGCTGCCGCAATAGACGACGTGCGGCTGCCCGGCGCGGTTCAAATCCTGATGCTTGTGGATATGCCCCAGCGCGACATAATCGAAGGCCGGGTCGGTCAGCGCGGCGAGCGGAACCTGCGGCTCGCCGGTATTGAGGTAGCTCTTTTGCCAGGCCGACAGCCGCGCGCCGTTGGCCCAGAAATGCCCCAGCAAAATTGTGGGAATGTCATCATTCGCGGCGCGCGTCTGTTCGGCCAGATCGCGCAAGTACAGTACATATTTTTCTTCAAGCAACAGCCGCGTTTCGGCCAGCGTTCTGCCCTGAAATTCCTCGCGCGCGACCGACAGCCCCTTGAGCAGATAGGGCATCGGGGCGATTCGCACCGGCCCGGCTTTCGTTTCAATGATTTCGATGGTCGGCTTGTTGACGACGTGGACGTTCGTGACGCCCAGCGTGCGGTAAATCTCGACGGCGTGGGCGCGTCCGCGAATCGCGGGCATATCGTGGTTGCCCGCCAGAAGCACGACCGGAACGCCCCGATCCGTCAGGCGGCGGATGCAGTCGGCGAACTCGCGCTGATCCGTCTGGCGCGGATCGCGGTTCTTGTAAGCGTCGCCCGCGAAAACCGCCAGATCAATATCCGCTTCCAGGGCTAGATCAACCGCGTGCAAAAGCGAGCGCTTGAAGTCTTTCAGGCGCGTATGCAGCCCGGTTTCCGGGTCGAGCCGCCCGTATAATTCCACGCCGAAATGCGTGTCGGCAAAGTGCATGACGCGAACCGATTTCGCCATAAAACTCCT